>NZ_JBYTCR010000002.1:0-54302 GCF_058790455.1 Aeromicrobium sp. EU05-FHT14F07 | reverse complement strand
CGTCTCAGCAGCTTCGGACAGCACCTCTACACCGGCCGCGTGTCGGTCGACTTCGTCGGCCGACGTCGCCTCTGGTACGCGATCTCGGTCGTGATCATCCTGGTGTCCACGCTGGGCTTCGTCGTGCAGGGCTTCAACCTCGGCATCGAGTTCAAGGGCGGTGTCGAGCTCACCGCCAAGGTGCAGCAGGCCGACAGCGCCACCGCCGACCGGCTGACGCGGGCGATCGACGAGGCCGGCGTGCCGGAGGCGGGCGACCCGATCGTCACCACCTCGGGCCGGGACACCATCCGCATCGACGTCCGGGCGCTGACGCAGGACCAGACGGCCACGCTCGAGAAGGCGCTCACCGACGCCGGCGCGACGGAGGTCAGCCAGAACCTCATCGGTCCCTCGTGGGGCAAGCAGGTGGCCAGCAAGGCCCTCACCGGGCTCCTCGTGTTCCTCGTGGTGGTCGTCGTCTTCATCGCCGCCTACTTCCGTGACTGGCGGATGTCGCTCGCCGCCGTCGTGGCCCTCGCGCACGACGTCCTCATCACCGCGGGCGTGTACGCGTGGTCCGGCTTCGAGGTGACCCCCGCGACGGTCACCGGCTTCCTGACGATCCTCGGCTACTCGCTCTACGACACCGTCGTCGTCTACGACAAGGTGCGCGAGAACACCCACGGGGTGCTGGCCTCCAACCGTCGCACCTACGCCGAGCAGGCGAACCTGGCGGTCAACCAGACGCTCGTCCGCTCCATCAACACGTCCGTCACGGCCCTGCTGCCGGTGCTCGCGCTGCTCGTCGTGGGCGTGGGCGTGCTGGGGTCGGGCCCGCTGAAGGACCTCGCCCTGGCGCTGTTCATCGGCATGGCGGCCGGCACCTACTCCTCGATCTGCATCGCGACCCCGCTCGCGGTCCAGCTCCGCGAGCGCGACCCCGCCGTCAAGGCGCACACGAAGCGGGTGCTCGCCCGTCGTGCGAAGGACGCGCAGGTCGCGGCGGACCAGGCGGGCGCCGACGACGCCGAGCCGGTGGCCGCGGGGGAGCAGGGCTCCGCCGATCGAGCCTTCGGCGAGCGTCGCCAGCCGTCCCGGCCGCCCCGCTCGGCGCGCAAGGGCGGCAGCGGGTCCAGCGGACGGTGACGGCGTGGGGCCGTGGCCCGGCCGAGGATCGGCATGACATGCTTGCGGGCATGAAGAAGCTTGCCCTCGCCGGCGCCCTGCTCGCCGCCACCACCACCCTGACCGCCTGCGGATCCGGTAGCAGCGCCTACTGCTCCGACCTGAAGTCCGCCACGAAGCAGTTCGACTCGCTCGAGAGCAACGACCTCGGCAAGATCGACGAGGCGTTCAAGACGTTCCACAAGCTCGCCGACGAGGCCCCCTCCGACATCAAGAGCGACTGGAAGGTCCTCGACGACGGCATCACCTCCGTCGAGAAGGCGCTCGACGACGCCGGCCTGAAGATGGCCGACCTCGCCAAGGTCCAGTCGGGCAACCTCCCCGAGGGCGTCGACATGACGAAGCTGCAGGGTCTCGCCTCGGAGTTCCAGAAGCTGGGTGACGAGAAGTTCACCAAGGCGTCCGACGCGATCGAGAAGCACGCCAAGGACGAGTGCGACGTCGACCTGAAGACGTCCTGACCTCCGTGGACGCCGCCACGGCGATCGACACCTGCGTCCGGCCGGTCGAGGACTGGCCGGTGCAGGGCGTCACCTTCCGCGACGTCACGCCGCTGCTCGCCGACCCGGACGCCTTCGGCGCCGTGACGACCGCGCTGGCCGACGCCGTCCGTGAGCTGCGCCCCGACGCCGTCGTGGGCGTCGAGGCGCGCGGCTTCATCTTCGGCGCCCCGCTGGCGCTCGAGCTCGGCGTCGGCTTCGTGCCCGTGCGCAAGGAGGGCAAGCTGCCCGCCGACACCCACCGCGCGACCTACGCGCTCGAGTACGGCGAGGCGACCGTGGAGATCCACGCCGACGCGCTGGCGCCGGGCGCCCGCGTCGTCGTCGTCGACGACGTGCTGGCCACCGGTGGCACGCTGCGCGCCGCGGGCCAGCTCGTGGCGACCTGCGGCGCCGAGGTCGTGGGCAACGCCGTGGTGCTCGAGATCGGCGTGCTCGAGGGCCGCGGGACGCTCGGCGACGTCCCGCTCGTCAGCCTGCGCCGCTACTGAGGACCGGAGACCGTGAACCCTCGACACACCCGCACGATCGCCCTCGTGCTCGTCGCCATCCTGGTGCTGGGCGCGGCCGCCACCCTCCTGGACGTGCTCCTCTGACACGCCGCTTCGGTGGTGGCCGCCCCTGGCCTACGATGGAAGGCACGACAGGAGCAGTGAGTGGCTGAGCGCATCGAGACACCGCAGGCCGGAGCCCCCGAGGTGGCGCCGGCGACGGAGCCTGCCCGCGTCGACCCGGCCCCGGCAGGGGCGCGGGTCCGCAGCCGGCTGGCGCGGATCGGCGGTCGTTCGACGCCCCAGAACCCGGTGCTCGACCCGCTGCTCGCCGTCTACCGCGAGAACCACCCCAAGGCCGACGTCGACGTCATCCGCAAGGCGTACGAGATCGCCGAGCGCATGCACGAGGGCCAGAAGCGCAAGAGCGGCGACCCCTACATCACCCACCCGCTCGCGGTCGCGACGATCCTCGCGGAGCTGGGCATGACCGGTCCCACGCTGTGCGCGGCGCTGCTGCACGACACCGTCGAGGACACCCCCTACACGCTCGACGCGGTGAGCGCCGACTTCGGCGAGGAGGTGGCGCTGCTCGTCGACGGCGTCACCAAGCTCGACAAGGTCAAGTACGGCGACTCCGCGCAGTCCGAGACCATCCGCAAGATGGTCGTGGCGATGAGCCGCGACATCCGCGTGCTGGTCATCAAGCTTGCCGACCGGCTGCACAACATGCGGACGCTGCGCTACCTGCGCCAGGACAAGCAGGAGCGGATCGCCCGCGAGACGGTCGAGATCTTCGCCCCGCTGGCCCACCGGCTCGGCATGAACACCATCAAGTGGGAGCTGGAGGACCTCGCGTTCTCCACCCTGCACCCGAAGGTCTACGACGAGATCGTCCGTCTCGTCGCCGACCGGGCGCCGTCGCGCGGGCAGTTCCTGGAGCGGGTGATCGGTGAGGTCGAGTCCGACCTGCGGCACGCGAAGATCAAGGCGACGGTCAGCGGCCGCCCCAAGCACTACTACTCGATCTACCAGAAGATGCTGGTCCGCGAGCGCGAGTTCACCGACATCTTCGACCTGGTCGGCGTGCGGATCCTGGTCGACTCGGTGGCGGACTGCTACGGCGTCCTGGGCGTGCTCCACGCCCGGTGGAACCCGATCCCCGGTCGCTTCAAGGACTACATCTCGGTCCCGAAGTTCAACATGTACCAGTCGCTGCACACGACCGTGATCGGTCCGCAGGGCAAGCCGGTCGAGCTGCAGATTCGGACCCACGCCATGCACCGCCGGGCCGAGTACGGTGTCGCGGCGCACTGGAAGTACAAGGAGAACGGCAGCGCGCGGCCGACCACCACCAAGGGCTCCTCGCCGGGCAGCGACGACATGGCGTGGCTGCGCGAGCTCGTCCAGTGGCAGTCCGAGACCGAGGACTCCGTCGACTTCCTCGACAACCTGCGCTTCGAGATGAACAGCGCGGGCGTGTACGCCTACACCCCGCGCGGCGACGTGATCCAGCTGCCGGCCCAGGCCACCCCGGTCGACTTCGCCTACGCGGTGCACACCGAGGTCGGGCACGCCTGCATCGGTGCCCGTGTCAACGGTCGGCTGGTGTCGTTGGAGTCCGAGCTCAAGACCGGCGACGTCGTGGAGGTCTTCACCTCCAAGTCGCCCGACGCCGGGCCGAGTCGCGACTGGCTGGAGTTCGTCAAGAGCCCGCGTGCCCGCAACAAGATCCGCCAGTGGTTCACCAAGGAGCGGCGCGAGGAGGCGATCGAGCACGGCCGCGACCTCATCGCGAAGCAGATGCGCAAGGAGAACCTGCCGCTGCACCGCATCTTCAAGCACGACACCCTCGACGCGATCGCCAAGGACCTCAACCTCCCGGACGTCTCGGCGCTGTACGCAGCCGTCGGCGAGAACAACGTCGGCGCGCAGAACGTCGTGGAGCGGGTCATCGCCCTGTCCGGTGGCCGTGACGGCGCGGAGGAGGACCTCGCCGAGGCGACCGTCATCCCGGGCAGCGGCTCGCGCCGCCCGCGCGGTGACGGCCAGGCCGGTGTGCTCGTCGTCGGCGTCTCGGGCGACCTCATGGTCAAGCTCGCCCGCTGCTGCACACCGGTGCCGGGCGACGACATCGAGGGGTTCGTCACCCGTGGCTCGGGCGTCTCGGTGCACCGCAAGGACTGTGTGAACCTGCAGTCGCTGCGCTCGCAGCCGGAGCGTCTGGTGCCCGTGCAGTGGGCGCCCACGGCGCACAGCACCTTCCTCGTCGCCATCCAGGTGGAGGCGCTCGACCGACCCCGCCTGCTCAGCGACATCACGCGGATCATCTCCGACCAGCACGTGAACATCCTGTCGGCGGCGCTCACGACCGGTCGCGACCGCGTCGCGAAGAGCAAGTTCAGCTTCGAGATGGGCGACCCGAAGCACCTCGACCACGTGCTCGCGGCCGTGCGGCACATCGAGGGCGTGTTCGACGTCTACCGCGTCACCCAGTGACCTGACGGCCCCGGCCGGCCGCACGCTGCGCGGTCAGGTCGGGATGACCTTGAACAGGAAGCGCCGGCGCACCATGAGCCAGATGAGCCCGAGCTCGACGGTGTGCACGACGGCGCCCTGCCACGGGCTGCTGCGGTCGAGGCCGGGGATGTTGGCGACCGCGACGACGAAGAAGACGTGCACGATGAACACGGAGAGGCTCGCCGCACCGATGGGCACGTAGAACCAGCCGAACGCGCGGTTCAGCGGCTTCCACGCGGCCGTCAGCAGGGCGTAGGCGACGACCAGGACGAGCAGCAGGTCGAGGAGTCGGCCCGGCTGCAGGTAGATGCGCTGGTACAGGTTCTCGTACAGCCAGTCGTAGCGCACGATCCCGAGGAACGGCGCTCCCTGCGTCGCCCACAGCGTCGTGAGCACGACCGCGTAGCCCACGACGAGGGTCGTGACGACCGCGACCCCGCGACGACTCGTGAGCGCGCGGGTGAGGGGGCGGCGGTAGTAGCCGATCACGAGCCCGTGCAGGAACGGCAGCTGCCAGCTGAGCAGCGGGAACACAGCATCGAACTGCGACGGCAGGACGGACGCCTTCGTGACGGCCTCGATCCCGTACAGCGTCCAGGAGATCGCCAGGACGAGCCACCAGAGCCGGCGGCGCAGCAGCCACATGAGGGCGGGCACCAGCGCCGAGAGCACGACGAACAGCCCCATGATGGTGAAGACCCACGGGCCCATCTCCAGGAGCAGCAGGCCTCGCACGGCATACCACGGCGGCGGGTAGGCGAGGAGCTGCGGGAAGTTCGCGTACAGGTCGTACACCTGGCCCGCGGCGGCTCCTCCGCCCGTGCCCGTGCCGCGGTCGGTGAACGTGGTGACGACCTTCGCGCTGATGCCCGGGACCAGCCCGATGAGGTAGACGAGCACGACGACGCCGAGGGCGGTCAGGTACTGCTTGCGCACGCGGGCCCAGGCCGCGGCCGACGCGGCCCTCGGGCCGAGACGCTCGACCGCCCGCGGGTAGACCATGCCGAGCACCAGCCCCGACAGCAGCACGAACATCTCGGCACCGGTGATCGCCCCGATGGCGTTGCGGCTGAGGAACGAGTACGGACCTGCCAGCTCGGTGTGGATCACGACCACCGTCACCATGACCCAGCCGCGCAGGAAGTCGACCCGTCCGTCGCGCAGTCCGCCGTCGTCGGGGTAGCGCCACGACGGCGCGAGGCGCCGCACCAGGCCCGAGCCGACGAAGAGCGCGGCGGCGAGCACGACGCAGCCGACGATCCAGGCCATCGGGTCACCGTCGGCCGGGTCGGCCTGGCGGTACTCGGCGGTCGACTCGTTCGCGACCTGCTGGTCCACCACCCGCGTGACGGCACCGGTCGTCGCACTCGAGCGCAGGACCGCCTCGAACGGACGGGCGAGCTCCGGCCGCGACGTCACGCGCCAGTCCGTCTCGCGACCGTCGGCCTCGTCCTCACGACGTCGCTGCTCGAGCCAGGTGACGAGGTCGAGGCGCGGGTACGCGGACCGGACGGTGGGGGAGAAGACCTGGTTCCACCAGGCCGACTTCACCGCGAGCTCGTCGACGTCGCCGCGGTCGTACCAGGCGGCCGCGGTCTCCAGCGACATCGAGCGTCCGTCGCGGGCGAAGCGGTCGTAGAACGGGCGACGTCGGGTGTCGTCGTCGTAGCCGTAGCGCTCCTGCAGCCTGGCGACGAGCTCGTCGGAGGCCGGGACCGAGTCGGTGTCGAACGGCTGCGCCCGGCCGAACCGGAACATCACCAGCCCGACGCGGTCCACCACGTCGGCGCCGGGCCAGTACGAACCGTACGGATCGTCGACCCCGGTCACCCGGCCGTCGTCGTCGGTGTCGAGCTGCCCGGGGGGCCGGGGAGCGGAGCCCGGGACGGATCCGTAGGACCGACCGAAGGGGTAGCCGGCACCGTAGGCCGGGACCCAGGCCATCTCGACGGCGTCGGTGCGCGACTCGATCCCGCGGGCCGCCTCGCGGAACGCCGCCTTGTACGCCTCGGGCTGCTGCCCCCAGGCCGTCCACGAGCCGTTCATCTCGGGCGCGAAGCGGACCACGAAGTCCGTGTCGAGCTGCTCGTGCAGGGTCTGCAGCTGCGCGCCGACGGCGCGCGCATCGGCTGCCGTCAGCTGGTCCAGCGGGACCCGCGGCTCGAGCGTGAGCTGCGCGATCGCCCCGTGCGCCGCCGTCTGCTGCGCGAACTGGCGCAGGTAGAGCCGGTCGTCGCGGTCGAGGGGGTAGCGCACCTTCTGGGCGTAGACCGACGGTGAGAGACCGAGGCGGTCGGCGTAGTCGTCGGCCGAGTCGCGGCTCCAGTCGAGCATCGGCCCCACGTAGGGGCCGTCCGTCGGCGTCGGCACCACGTCGGCGGCCCGGGCCGGCGCTCCTGCGAGCAGCGGGAGCAGGCCGACGATCGCCGTGAGGAGCAGACGCCGTAGGGTCACCCGCTCCTCCGGCAGGTCACCGTCCACCGGTTGATGTCGCCCTCGCGCTCGTAGGCGAGGGCGTCGACGGCGGCGATGGTCAGGGCGAGCCCGCGACCGTCCTCGGCGTCCGGCGGGGGCATCGTCACGTCGCTGAGGTCGAGCCCGACCGGACGGCCGTCGTCGGCGAACCGCGCCTCGAGCAGTCCTGGGGACACGGCGAGCTGGATCGCCACCTGGCGCAGCGGGGGGCCGGGGTGGTGGCGCACGCTGTGCTCGACGATGTTCGCGAAGATCTCCACGAGCGCCATCTCGAACCGCACGCGATCCTTCGTCGACACCGACGGGACGCTCTCCCAGAGCCGGACGATCTCGTCCTGCAGCGTGTCGACCTGCTCCGGGACGGCCTCCAGCACCAGCCGGGCGTCGTGCACCTCGGTCATCAGAACGCCTCCTCGACGGAGGCGCGGGGGCGGAGCACACGGTCGAGGTTGGTCAAGGACAGGACGGTGGTCACCTGCTCCGTCGGTCGGGCGAGCCGCAGGTCACCACCGGCCTGACGGCACCGCTTGAGACCGGCGATGAGCGCCCCCAGCCCCGAGGAGTCGAGGAACGTGGTCTCGCCCAGGTCGACGACGACCTTGGACGTCCCGCCGTCGACGAGGCCCGTGATGGCCTCGGTCAGCTGGCGGGTGACCACCATGGTGAGTCGGCCGACCGGGGTGACGACCCCGATCCCGCGCTCGGTGTGGGCGACGTGGATCTCGGTCATGCGGGGGTCCTCTCCTCGACCGACGAGCTACCGCGGTACCGCGCGGCCCGGATGATGATGCTCAGGATGACGAGGTCGAAGACGACCCACACCACGTTGAGTGCCGTACCCAGGAGCTGGGCCTGACCCACGCCGAGGCGGACACCGCCGACGACGAGGGCCGCGACGAGGAGACCCATCGCGACGAGCTGCGGCTTGATCAGGTCCCAGCGGGGTCGCCCCTCGGTGGGGGTGACGACCTTCGGGGTCACCGCGAAGTCGAGCGCACGGCCACGGAAGACGTTGCCGAAGGCCGACGTGAACGCCTTGATCCAGACCGGGAAGAGCGCGAGCGAGTACTGCTGGCCCCGCCACGTCCTCACACCGCGACCCACCACGAAGAACAGAAGCTGGTTGACGACGAGGAACGGCACGAGCCGGATGAAGAAGTCGCTGCTCAGGGCCTGCACCGGGAGCACGCCCAGGATCAGGTAGACGACCGGGGCCCCGATGTAGACGATCGCGGCGAAGCCGGACAGGTAGCTCCACATCGTCGCGAAGTACATGAGGCGCTGCGGCCAGGACAGGCTCCGCTGGACGAGCGGGTTCTCGCGGAACATGACCTGGACGGTGCCCTGGGCCCAGCGCAGCCGCTGGGTGAGCATCGAGGCCATGTCCTCGGGCGCGAGCCCGTGCGCGAGGACCTCGTGGTGGTACGCGGTGCGCCACCCCATGCCGTGCAGGCGCATCGCGGTGGCCATGTCCTCCGTGACCGAGATCGTGGCGAGCGGCATGACCGGCTGGGCCTCGTCGAGCCGTGACACGTCGACCGCGTCGACCAGCCGTCGCACGCTGCTGAGCGCACCGGCCGCCGACCAGTCGCGCTCCAGCGTCGCGGCGAGCACCTCGACGTCGACCGCGTCGACGCCGTCCGTCGACAGCCCGTCCTCGAGGGCGGCGATGGCTGCGAGGTCGTCGGCGAGCAGACGGGCGTCGGAGCGGGCCACCTCGCGCTCGGCGTCGCGCAGCCGCTGCCCGAACCGGAACGTCACGTCGGCGACGGCCTCGCCACGGTCGAGCGCGTTCAGGGCGCGTCGGGCGTCGTAGTCGATGCTGTCGAGCAGCGTGCGCAGGGACGCGTCGGACTCCTCGACACCCGACCTCGCCCGGCCGACGATCTTGCGGGCCGTGCGCAACGCGGTGCGCACGCTGCGCTCCAGCTCGTCGGCGTAGCGCGAGACACCGAGCTGCATGAGCGCCTCGCGGCGGACGACCGCGTTCGAGCCGCAGAAGAACGCCGCGTTCCAGCCGTCCTTGCCCTGCTGGATGGGGCCGTAGAACAACGGTGCCTGGCTGCCCAGGACGTCGGCGTCGTCGACGTTGACGAAGTACTGCGGCGTCTGGACGAGCGCCATGCGCGGGTCGTCGAAGTAGCCGAGGACCCGGTCGAGGATCTCGGGGGTCGGCACCTGGTCGGCGTCGAGGATGAGGATGAACTCGCCGTCCGTCGCCATGAGCGCGTTGTTGATGTTGCCGGCCTTCGCGTGCCGTGGACGGTCGACCCAGTCGGCGGTGCGGTGCAGGCACCCGATGCCGTGCTGCTCCGCCCAGGCGGCGAGCTCGGGACGGTTGCCGTCGTCCAGGATCCACGTCCGGTGCGGGTGACGGATCTCGGCGGCCGCCAGGGCCGTGCGCTGGACCAGGTCGAGCGGCTCGTTGTAGGTCGTGATGAAGACATCGACGGTGGCGTCCGGTGGGGCGTCGGGCGGCGCGGGACGTCGCTTCGCGCGCCACATCGTCATGCCGAAGAGCAACGAGTCGATGACGCTGTAGGTCTCCGCCACGACGAGGGGCACCGCGATCCACCAGGCCGGCCAGTTGACGGAGAAGAACCAGCGCCAGATGACGTAGTTGACTCCGAGGACGGCCGTGAGGACGACCAGGAGCCGGACCTGCCAGAGGGGTGAGCTCACTCCGCCGCGTCCTTGCGCACCGCCAGCACCGTCACGTCGTCGCGCACGGGCACGGCGAGCGCGAGACGCTCGACCTCGCGCACGAGGCGCTGGGGCGAGCCGGTGGCGGCCACGAGCCGGCTCACGGCGGCGGAGGGCACCTCGATGTCGGGCACGACGTCGAGCAGCCCGTCGCTGAAGCAGACGAACGTGTCGCCCGCGGCGAGCTCGACGCGCTGCTCGTGCCAGTCGGACGTCGCGTCGACGCCGAGCGGCAGGTCGTCGGAGCCGAGGGTCGTGGTGCTCCCGTCGTGGTGGACGACCACGGAGAGCCCGTGGCCGGCGTCGACGAAGGAGAGGACGCCGGTGTGCGGGTCGGCCCAGCCGAGGAAGACGGTGACGAAGGCCTCCGCGGCGTCGAGGTCGTCCTGGACGACGTCGCGGGCCCGCTCGAGCACACCGCCCAGGTGGCCGCGCGCTGCCGGGTCGGTCTCGGCGAAGCGGCGCATCTCGGCACGGATCACGGTGCGCACCGCCGACATGAGGATCGCGGCGGCGGTGCCCTTCCCCATGACGTCGGCCACGAGGACGTAGTGGCCGCCGTCGATCTCGCGGTGGTCGAACGCGTCGCCGGCGAGGAGCCCGGTGGCGACGCAGGTGGCGGCGAACGTGTAGCCGGGGACCGGGGCGACGGCGCGGGGGAGGAGAGCCTGCTGCACCGACGTGGCACGGTCGCGGTCGGAGCTGAGGTGCACCTCGTCCTCCACGCACGTGGCGAGCTGCTCGAGCATCGTCAGGTCGTGGTCGCCGAAGTCCCGCGGGCTCGTGTCGTACAGGCAGAGCGTGCCGATCGTCGTGCCCTGCTGGTCGCGGATCGGGTGACCGGCGTAGAACCGGACCCCGAACGCCGTGACGGTGGGCAGCGACGCGAACGTCGGGTCCTGCACGGCGTCGGTGACCACGAGCGGCGCGTCGTGCTCGCGCGTGGTCTCGCAGAACGTGTCGCGCGTCCTCACCTCGGTGACGCCGTCGATGCCGGCGGTCGACTTCAGGAAGGACCGCTCGTGGTCGAACAGGTTGATGCTCGACATGGGCACGCCCCAGATGGTGCGGGCCAGCTGCGTGAACCGGTCGAACCGCTCCTCGCGCGGGGTGTCGAGCAGTCCCGTCGCCTGCACCGCGCGGTCGGGGTCGGTCGTCGTGGTGGGCGTCGCGCGAGTCGCGGTCAACGTCCGCGTCCCGCCCTCCCCGTGGGCATCGTCCATATGTTTTATCTAACCGGAGGATCGCCGACCCTGCCACCGATTGACCCGCACGCTGCTCGGGTGGAAGCCGGGGTGGGGGGTGGGGCCACGCAGTGTTGCTGAGGGTTCTCGGGTGGGTGGGGCTGCGTTGGTGTGGGCTCCCGGTCGGGTGGGGGTGCGTTGGTGCGGCTTCTCTCTCGGGTGGGCTGCGCTGCTGCGGCTTCTCGTGGAGGTGGTCTCCGAAAGGGCCTCGACCGGGCGGCTGGCGGGCCGGTGGGCTGGGTTCTCGGGCTGTGGCCCGCGTTGGACGCAAGATTCTGCGTTTGCGCGTGCCGGCGGTGGATCCGCCACCTTCTGAGCGCTCTACAGGTGGCAGATCCACCGCTGAGCGGGCGAGGGGTGTGAAGGATTCTTCCTTCTCGTGGAACGGTCCACGAGAAGGAAGAATCCTTCGTCCCCCCAACCCAAACGGCACCCAAGATTCTGCATTCACGCGAACCAGACCGAACGCTTCTGCGTTCGCTACGGGATCCCGTAGCCAACGCAGCATCCTTCGAGCCCCAACGCACGAACGCAGATACTTGCGTCCCACAGCGCGAGCCGCAGCCCGAGACCCGAAGCCGACTCCCACCCAGCCGCCCGGTCGAGGCCCTTTCGGAGCGCAGGACGAGTCAGAGTCGCGCCAGCGCAGCCCCACCCGAACGAGAAGCCACGCCGACGCACCCCCACCCGACCGAGAAGCCACGCCGACGCACCCCCACCCGACCGAGAAGCCACGCCGACGCAGCCCCACCTCCGCAGGAAGCCGCGCCGACGCAGCCGCAGGGTCGACCCCCGTGCCGAGCCGGGCGCCACGCGCAGGTCACCGCGGGGACACCCGGTGGTCAGACGGACGGGGGAGGGTGGCGCCATGAGCTCGGGGGAGATCGATCGCCGTACCGTCGTCCGCGCTGCTGCGCTCGCTGCCGCCACCTCGGGTGGGGTGCTGCTGGGGGGTGGGTCGGCGTCCGCGCGCGGGGTGCCGGCTCTCGTGCGGCGGGGGAGGCCGGAGCTGACGCACGGGGTGCAGGCCGGTGACGTGCACGCCGGCCAGGCGACGCTGTGGGGACGGGCCGACCGTCCGGCGCGACTCGTCGCGGAGATCTCCCGCGACCCCTCCTTCCGGCGCGCCGTCACCGTCCCGGGCCCGCGGGTCACGCCCGACACCGACCTCACGGGGCAGTGGACGGTCCGCGGCCTCCCACCCGGCACCGACGTGCACTACCGGCTGCGGGCCGTCGACCTGCACGACCCGCGCCGGTCGGGGCGCCCCGTGTCCGGCCACCTCCGCACGCTCGGCGGACGTCGGCGTGACGTCCGCTTCCTGTGGTCGGGCGACGTCGCCGGGCAGGGGTGGGGCGTCAACCCCGACCTGGGCGGGTTCCGCATCGCCGACGCGATGGCCCGCCGCGACCCCGACTTCTTCCTCTGCAGCGGCGACACCGTCTACGCCGACGGCCCCGTGCAGGCGTCCGTGCCGCTGTCGGGCGGCCGGACGTGGACGAACCTCGTCACCGAGGAGAAGTCGAAGGTGGCCGAGACCCTCGCCGAGTACCGGGGCCAGTACCGCTACAACCTCGAGGCGGAGAACTGGCGCGCGTTCCTGTCGAGCACCGCCCAGGTGACGCAGTGGGACGACCACGAGGTCACGAACAACTGGTACCCCGGCGAGGTGCTCGACGACGCGCGCTACACCGAGCGTCGCGTCGACGTGCTCGCCGCGCGGGCGCGGCGGGCGTTCCACGACTACGTGCCCGTCGCCGAGATCTCGCCCGACCGCGTCGGACGGGTCTACCGCGTCCTGCACCAGGGTCCGCTGCTCGACGTCTTCGTCCTCGACATGCGCACCCACAAGGACCCGAACACGGCGAACGACGAGACGGCGGGCGACGGCGGGGTGCTCGGGGCGGAGCAGACCCGCTGGTTGCTGCGCGAGCTCCGCGCCTCCCGCGCCACGTGGAAGGTCATCGCGGCCGACCTGCCGATCGGCCTGGTCGTGCCCGACGGCAGCAGCGCACAGGAGGGACTGGCCCAGGGTGACGGCGGGGCGCCGCGCGGTCGCGAGATCGACATCGCGCGCGTGCTCACGGCGCTGCAGGACGCCGGCATCCGCAACCACGTGTGGCTCACGGCGGACGTCCACTACACGGCGGCGCACCACTACTCTCCCGACCGAGCCGCCTACCAGCGGTTCGACCCGTTCTGGGAGTTCGTGTCCGGTCCGCTCAACGCGGGTGCGTTCGGGCCCAACCGGCTCGACGCCACCTTCGGCCCGCGCGCGGAGTTCGTCGCCGCCCCGCCGACCCCCAACACCGGCCCGGCGGACGGCTTCCAGTTCTTCGGCGAGGTCGAGATCGACGCGGCCACCGAGGCCCTGACCGTCACCCTGCGCGACGTGGACGGGCAGGCGCTCTACACGCGCACCCTCGAGCCCCAGCGGCGCTGACGTCGGACGGTGCTGACGTCGGGGCGCTGAGGTCGGCGGGGAGGTCGCTCAGCCGAAGTCGGCGGCGGCCTTCTGCGCCATCGCCAGGAACGACTCGTTCGACTCCAGCTTCGCCGTGAGGTCCTTGACCTTCCGTGCGTCGCCGGCAGCCTCGGCCTTCGCGAGCGCCTCGCGGGTCTCGTCGATCGCGCGCTGCAGCTTGCCGATCATGTCGTCGGCGCGGGCCGACTTCTCGGGGTCCGAGCGCTTCCACTCCTGCTCGCCGGCGGCGCGGACGGCCTGCTCCACGGTCCGCAGACGTCCCTCGAGCTCCTTGACCCGGCCGCGCGGGACCTTGCCCGCGGCCTCCCAGCGGTCGGCGATGTCGTTGAGCGCGCGGCGCGCCTTGTCGAGGTCGGTCACGGGCAGCAGTGCCTCGGCCTCGACCAGGAGCTGCTCCTTGACGACGGCGTTGGCGGCGAACTCCTCGTCGAGCGCGGCGTTCGCGGCGTCGCGGGCCTGGAAGAAGACGTCCTGGGCGGCGCGGAACCGCTTCCAGAGCTTGTCCTCCACGTTGCGCGGCGCGGAGCCGGCGGCCTTCCAGCGCGTCATGAGGTCGCGGTAGGCGCCCGACGTCGGGCCCCACTCGGTGGAGGAGGAGAGCGCCTCGGCCTCGGCGATGAGCTTCTCCTTGACCTTCTGCGCGGCCTCGCGCTGCGTGTTCTGCTCCGCGAAGTGGGCCTTGCGCTTGCGCGTGTAGGCGGTGCGGGCGGCGCTGAAGCGGTGCCAGAGCTGGTCGTCGGCCGACTTGCTCAGTCGGGGGAGGGCCTTCCACTCGTCGAGCAGCGCGCGCAGGCGGTCGGCGCCGGCGCGCCAGTCCTGACCGGCCGCGATCTTCTCGGCCTCCTCGACGATGCGCGTCTTCGCGACGGTCGCCTCGGCGACCTTCGCCTCGCGCTCCGCCCGACGCTCCTCGCGCTGCTTCTCGATGGCCGGGGCCAGTGCGTCGAGCCGCGCCTCAAGCGACGCGAGGTCGCCGATCGCGGCCGCGTCGCTCACTTCCGTGCGCACCTTCGCGACCGCCTTGGCGGCCTCGTCGGGCGACAGGGCGCCCGAGGCGAGACGCTTCTCGAGGAGGTCGACCTCGGTCTCGAGGCCCTCGAAGCGACGGACGTAGAAGGCGAGCCCCTCGGCGGGGTCCCCGACCTTCCACTCGCCGATCTCTCGTTCGGTGTCACCGGTCTTGACGAAGACCGTCCCCTCGGCGTCGACGCGGCCCCACGGGTGCTCGGCGGTGGTCATGGCGACAGTCTAGGAGGACGCCACCCCGACTCCGCCACCCCGCCGCCCGTCGGGACGCCTCGACGGGGGCGCCCGCCGTGGTCCGCGGGCCGCTGCGTCCCGCGTACCCTGTGGGGCGTGCTGCTCACGTCCTTCCCCGCCGGCCCCCTCCAGGCCAACTGCTACGTGCTCGCCCGCGAGGCGGGCGCCGGGTGCGTCGTCGTCGACCCCGGCATGGACGCCCTCGACGGTGTCCGCCAGGTCGTCACCGAGCACGACCTGCGCGTCGACGCCGTCCTCGTCACCCACGGCCACTTCGACCACCTGTGGAACGCGCAGGACGTCGCGCGGGAGTTCGACGCGCCGGTCTGGATCCACCCCGCCGACCGGCACCTGCTGAGCGACCCGATGGCGGCCATCTCCGGACCGTCCGCCGCCATGC
Organism: Aeromicrobium sp. EU05-FHT14F07; assembly: GCF_058790455.1. Taxonomy (NCBI): domain Bacteria; kingdom Bacillati; phylum Actinomycetota; class Actinomycetes; order Propionibacteriales; family Nocardioidaceae; genus Aeromicrobium; species Aeromicrobium sp. EU05-FHT14F07. Next base: position 39,057 of record NZ_JBYTCR010000002.1, on the reverse strand, counting down.
TGCGCGCCCAGTTCGGCCTGCACGACCTCCCGGAGTTCGTGGAGCCCGCCGACGTGCGCGACGCCGTCGACGGCGCCGTGATCGAGGTCGACGGCCTGAGCCTCAGCGTCGACCACGTCCCGGGCCACACGCCCGGAACCGTCTACTACCGCGTCGACTGGGACGGGAGCGGAGTCTCCGAGGGCACCGTGTCGCAGGTGATGTTCTCCGGCGACTTCCTGTTCGCCGGGTCGATCGGACGCACCGACCTGACCGGCGGCGACCACGACCAGATGCTGCGGAGCCTGCGCGAGAAGGTCCTGCCGCTGCCCGACGACGTCGTCGTCCTCCCCGGCCACGGCCCGCAGACGTCGATCGGGCGCGAGCGCGCCACCAACCCGTTCCTCGCCGAGCTGCAGGAGGGCTGACATGGCGAAGCTGAGTGGATTCCCCGAGCTGCTGCCCGCCGACCGCGCCGTGGAGGTGGCGGTCGTCGACGCCCTGCGCCGGGTCTTCGAGCTGCACGGGTTCGCCAACGTCGAGACCCGCGCCGTGGAGCCGGTCGAGACGTTGCTGCGCAAGGGCGAGATCGACAAGGAGGTCTACGTCGTCCGCCGCATCCACGACGACGGCGCCGACAGCGGGACCTCGCGCTCCGACACCCTGGCCCTCCACTTCGACCTGACGGTCCCGTTCGCGCGCTACGTCGTCGAGAACGCCGGCAGGCTGGCCTTCCCGTTCCGGCGCTACCAGGTCCAGAAGGTGTGGCGCGGCGAGCGCCCGCAGCAGGGTCGCTTCCGCGAGTTCACCCAGGCCGACATCGACATCGTCGGCGACGGCACGCTGCCGTTCCACGCCGACGTCGAGGTCGCGCGGGTGATGGCCGAGGCGCTGGCCGCGGTGTCGGCCGTCCTCGGCTTCGGGTCGACGAGCCCGCTCGGCGGGGGTGCCGGGCCCCGGGCGGCGGAACCAGCACTGTTCACGTTGCAGGTGAGCAACCGCAAGGTGCTCGAGGGCTTCTACCGCGGCCTCGGCGTCGAGGAGCCGACGGCCGTCATGCAGGTCGTCGACAAGCTCGACAAGCTGCCGGGCGAGCGGATCCTCGAGCTGCTCGCGGAGACCGGCCTCGACGAGACGTCGGCCCGGGCCTGCCTGGCGCTGGCGGAGATCAGCACCGACGACACCTCGTTCGTCGAGCGCGTCCGCGAGCTGGGGGTCGAGCACCCGCTGCTCGACGAGGGTCTCGACGAGCTCGCGACCGTGGTCGCCGCCTGCGCCGACGTCGAGGGGGTCCGCGTCACCGCCGACCTGCGCATCGCCCGCGGCCTCGACTACTACACGGGCACCGTGTTCGAGACTCGCATGACCGGCCAGGAGCAGCTCGGGTCCGTCTGCTCCGGCGGCCGCTACGACGAGCTCGCCTCCGACGGGAGGCGCACGTACCCCGGTGTCGGCATCTCGCTGGGTCTGTCCCGCCTGCTCGTGCCGCTCGTCGCGAACGGCCTCACCAGCAGCCGCCCCGTGCCGTCGGCGGTGCTCGTGGCCGTCACCGACGAGGAGTCACGCGCGACCAGCGACGCCCTCGCGCAACGCCTGCGGAGACGGGGCATCCCCACCGAGGTGTCGTCCGCGGCGCAGAAGTTCGGCAAGCAGATCCGCACCGCCGAGCGCCGTGGCATCCCGTACGTCCTGTTCCCGGGCGAACCCCCTAGTGTCAAGGACATCCGCACCGGCGACCAGGTCGACGTCGACCCCGACACCTGGACGCCCCCCGCCGCCGACCTGACGCCCACCGTCGTCGGGCTCGGTCACCACTCGAAGGAGACCACGCCGTGATCCGCACCCACGCCGCCGGAAGCCTGACCGCCGCCAACGTCGGCGACCAGGTCACCCTCGCCGGATGGGTGGCGCGTCGGCGCGACCACGGCGGGGTCGCGTTCGTCGACCTGCGCGAGGCCAGCGGCGTCGTGCAGGTCGTGGTCCGCGAGGAGGTCGCGCACCAGCTGCGCGCCGAGTTCTGCCTCAAGGTCGTCGGCACCGTCGAGAAGCGGCCCGAGGGCAACGAGAACCCAGCCATCCCGACGGGCGAGATCGAGGTCATCGCGACCGACGTCGAGATCCTCAGCGCCTCGGCGCCGCTGCCGTTCCCCATCGACGACGCCGCGTCGTCGAGCGCGGGCACGGTCGGCGAGGAGGTGCGTCTGCGCCACCGCTACCTCGACCTGCGCCGCTCGGGCCCGGCCCACAACCTCCGCCTGCGCAGCAAGGTCAACGCCGTCGCGCGCGAGGTGCTGGGCCGCCACGACTTCGTCGAGGTCGAGACGCCCACCCTGACGCGCTCCACCCCCGAGGGTGCCCGCGACTTCCTCGTGCCAGCACGTCTGCGTCCGGGCAGCTGGTACGCCCTGCCCCAGAGCCCGCAGCTGTTCAAGCAGCTGCTCATGGTCGGCGGCCTGGAGCGGTACTACCAGATCGCGCGCTGCTACCGCGACGAGGACTTCCGCGCCGACCGCCAGCCCGAGTTCACGCAGCTGGACATCGAGATGAGCTTCGTCGACCAGGACGACGTCATCGCGCTGGCCGAGGAGATCTACGCCGAGCTGTGGCGTCTCGTCGACGTCGAGCTGCCGCGTCCCTTCCCGCGGATCACCTACGCCGACGCCATGCGTCGCTACGGCTCCGACAAGCCCGACCTGCGGTTCGACCTCGAGCTCGTCGAGCTGACCGACTACTTCAAGGACACCCCCTTCCGCGTGTTCCAGGCGCCGTACGTCGGCGCGGTCGTGCACCCGGGCGGCGGCTCGCAGGCACGTCGCACGCTCGACGGCTGGCAGGAGTGGGCCAAGCAGCGCGGTGCGCGCGGCCTCGCCTACGTGCTGGTCGGCGAGGACGGCACCCTGGGCGGCCCGGTCGCGAAGAACCTGTCCGAGGCCGAGCGCGAGGGCCTCGTCGAGGCAGCCGGGGCGAAGCCTGGTGACGCGATCTACTTCGCGGCCGGACCGACGAAGACGATGCGCCAGCTGCTCGGCGCCGCGCGCATCGAGATCGCCCGCCGGGAGAACCTCATCGACGAGTCGGCGTGGGCGTTCTGCTTCGTCGTCGACTGGCCGATGTTCGAGGCCGTCAGCGACCTCGACTCCGGCGACGTCGCGGTGGGCGGTGGCGAGTGGACCGCCGTGCACCACGCGTTCACCGCGCCGCAGGACCCGGCTTCGCTGGCCGACCCGGGCAGCTCGATCGCCCAGGCCTACGACATCGTCTGCAACGGCAACGAGGTCGGCGGCGGCTCCATCCGTATCCACCGACCCGACGTGCAGAAGCGGGTCTTCGAGATCATGGGCATCGGCGAGGAGGAGGCGCAGGAGAAGTTCGGCTTCCTGCTCGACGCGTTCGCGTACGGCGCCCCGCCGCACGGCGGCATCGCGTTCGGCTGGGACCGCACGGTCGGCCTTCTCGCGGGCACCGACTCGATCCGTGACGTCATCGCCTTCCCGAAGTCCGGCGGCGGGTACGACCCGCTGACGGCCGCTCCCGCACCGATCACGCCCGAGCAGCGTGCCGAGGCCGGCGTCGACGCCGTCCCCGACGACGAGGAGCACGAGGACGCGGACGACGCGACCTCCGGTGACCAGGCCTGACCCGGTCGGCGGCCCGCCCGGCGGCCCGCCCGGCGGGCCGTCGACCGTCAGCCGACGTGCTTCGTCCAGCGCGGTCGGACGACCGTGACCGTGGGCGCCGTCGCGAGCAGGTGCTCGGACGCGTCGAGGTAGGCGAGGTAGGCGGCGTCGCGCAGGAACGCCGCGGCCTGCTCCGCGTCGGCGTACTGCTGGTAGACCATCACCGCGTCAGGATCGTCCGCGACCTCGGTGTAGACGTAGGCCTGGTGGCCCGCGTTCGCGCTGATCGCGGCGGGCATGAAGCGCTCCCACACCTCGACCAGCTCGGCGCGGCGGCCGGGCAGCGCCTGGTGTCGGATGAACAGTCCGTGGCTCATGGGCCCCAACCTCGCCGTGGCTCCCGACACTTCCGGGCGCGCCAACTCGGGCCGGCTGCGGGTCGGGGGTCGGGCCGTCAGCCGAGCAGGTGGCGGACGCGGGTCCAGCCCGGGTCGGGCGTGCTCGACGTCCGCAGCCCATGGGTCTCGGCCCAGCGGGCGACGTCGGCGCCGGCGTTCTGGTCCTCGCCGTCGGTGTAGACGTGCAGGGTCCGGGTGCCCTCGGTCGTCACCCGGGCGACGACCAGCCCGCGCGGCTCGATGGTGGCGGTGAGGGAGTCGTCGAGGGCCTGCAGCATGCCGAGCTCCTCCGGGGAGGGCATGCCGCGCTCGTCCGGCTCGTACGTGGCGACGAGCGTGTGGTGCAGGTCGAGGGTCGGTGCGTCGACCCATCGCGCGCCGGTGCGGGCGAGCGCGAACACCGGGCGACCCTCGGCGGTCTGTCCGGAGAGCGCGGACCACACCTCCGGGTCGCGCTCGTCGGCGCACACGGCCACCGCGGCACGCAGGTCCGCCACCGTGCGCGGCTCGGCCGGCGCCTCCACGAGCGGCTCGACCCCGCCCACCCAGCGCGCGACGTCGTCCTCGCCCAGTGCCCAGTCGAGCACCATGAAGGTCACGGGGCCGCGCACCCGCTCCGGCAGCTCGGCGAAGGCGGGGTGGTGCACGCCCACGTGCACGCGCAGCGCCTCCAGGTCGGTCTCGACGGCGAGCACGACCTGCGCCAGGTCGACGGTGGCACCGTCGACCTGGAGCACCGCGTCGAACGCGGCGGGGTCGGCCTCGACGGCCGGCGCGTACTCCCAGGTCGCGTCCGCCGGGGGAGCGGCGCGGAACCACCGCTCGGCGGCCGGTCGGGCGTCCGCGAGGCCACCGGCCGAGACCGTGAGCCGGTGCTGCGCGCCGCGTCCGGGACCGAAGTGCCAGGTCAGGCCGGGGTCGATCGCCGTCAGCAGCCCGTCCAGCACGGCGTGGGCGGGCCCTGCCTGCGACGGGTCGACGCGCCGCCCCTCGTCGGTCCACCAGTCCCAGAAGGCGCCGACCGGCGTGGGGGCGGGCCGTGCGGTCCCGGAGCCGTCGGGGTCGGCGTGCGGGTCGGACTCGGACGAGGTGCGGCGGGAGAACAGGCCCATGGCTCCACCCTGGCCCATGCGTCCGCCGCGGTACAGCGTCCCGGCGTGTCGGGACCGGTGACTACGCTCGTAGGGTGAGCGACGACGGACTGTTCGACCTGCCCGGGGACGACGTGCGCCCCGCGGCGCGCCCGGACTCCTCCGGCTCGCTCGCCGGCAACGCTCACTCCTCGGCGCCGCTCGCGGTGCGCATGCGTCCGCGCACCCTCGACGAGCTCGTCGGCCAGGAGCACCTGCTCGTGCCGGGGTCGCCGCTGCGGCAGGTGATCGACGGCGACCAGCCGCTCACGATCCTGCTCTGGGGCCCTCCGGGCACGGGCAAGACCACCATCGCCTCCCTGATCAGCAACCACACGCACCGACGCTTCGTCGAGGTCTCGGCCGTCTCCGCCGGTGTGAAGGAGGTCCGCGACGTCATCGCAGGTGCCCGGCGAGCGCTGCAGAACGGTGTCGAGACGGTGCTGTTCGTCGACGAGGTGCACCGCTTCTCCAAGGCCCAGCAGGACGCGCTCCTGCCCGGCGTGGAGAACCGCTGGGTCTCGCTCATCGCCGCCACCACCGAGAACCCGCACTTCAGCGTGATCTCCCCGCTGCTCAGCCGGTCGCTGCTGCTCACCCTGCAGTCGCTCGACGACGGCGACGTCGCCGTCATGATCGACCGGGCCGTGGAGGACGACCGCGGTCTCGGCGGGCGCGTCAGCCTCACCGACGACGCCCGCGACCACCTGGTGCGGCTGGCCGGCGGCGACGGACGTCGTGTGCTCACCTACCTCGAGGCCGCTGCCGGCGCGACGCTGAGCCAGGGACGCACCGAGGTGACCGTCGACGACGCCGCGCTCGCCGTCGACAAGGCAGCCGTCCGCTACGACCGCCAGGGCGACCAGCACTACGACGTCACGAGCGCGTTCATCAAGAGCATCCGCGGCTCCGACGTCGACGCCGCCCTGCACTACCTGGCACGCATGATCGAGGCGGGGGAGGACCCCCGGTTCATCGCCCGACGCCTGATGATCCACGCCAGCGAGGACATCGGCATGGCCGACCCCACCGCGCTGCCCGTCGCCACCGCCACGGCGCAGGCCGTCGCGCTGATCGGGTTCCCCGAGGCTCGCATCCCGCTCGCCCAGGCGGTGATCCACCTCGCCACCGCCCCGAAGTCCAATGCCGTCGTGCGCGCGATCGACGCCGCCCAGGCCGACGTCCGGGCGGGTCGGGTCGGTGCCGTGCCCCCGGCGCTGCGCGACGCGCACTACTCCGGGGCGAAGAAGCTCGGCCACGGGCACGACTACCGGTACGCGCACGACGACCCGCGCGGCGTCGTCACCCAGCAGTACGCCCCCGACGACGTTGACGGCCGCGACTACTACGAGCCGGGCCGCCACGGCGCCGAGGCGGCCGTGGCCGACCGCATCGCGCGGATCCGCGCGATCCTGCGCGACCGCTGAGCCCGGATCCCGCTCGGGTCAGTCTGCCGATGCCGCCGCCCGGTGGTGCGTTGCCTGCGGCGGTCTCGTCCTGCTGCTGCGAAGTTCGCGGAGGTCTCGTCCTGCTGGTGCGCTGCCTCGGTTGGCGCTGGGGGTGGCCTGTGAAGGGGCCTCGACCGGGCGGCTGGGCGGGACCCGGTCCGGGGTCTCGGGGCGCGGCTGGGCGTTCGGGTGACGCACGATTCTTCCTTCGTGCGCTCAGGGCCTCACGATGATGCGTTCGTGTCCGGATCCCGTCGCCAACGCAGAAGCCTTCGATTCAGCACGCACGAACGCAGAATCCTGCGTCACCCCAGGCCCCGCCACACCCCGAGAACCCGACCCGGCCCCTGCCCAGCCGCGCGGTCGAGGCCTTTCGGAGGCCGACCCCAGCGTGAGCCGAGGCAGCGCACCAGCGGGTCGAGACCCCCGTCGCGCTGCGCAGCCGCGGGACCAGACGCTCCAGGCACCACGCCCCAGCCCGCCCGGAGCCCCGGTACCCCTCGCGCCGGACCGCAGGGGCGGGCGACCCCGTGTCGACCACCGGACTCGACGCGCACGAGGACAGCACCCCGTCTCCCACGCGGGAGCGACCCCGTCGTTCCTAGTAACCTCGACACCATGCCCTCCGACGTCGTCGTCCTCGTCGCCACCGCGGTGCTCGCGGTCGTGACCGTGGTCGCTGCCGTCGTGGCGGTCCTCGCCGCCCGTCGGGTCGCCCGCGGTCCCGCCGCCGCACCGCCGGCACCGTCCCCCCAGCCTGTGGGCCGCGACGACGCCCCGCCCGCCGTCGTCTCCGGCGACCTCGTGCGGGTCGAGCGCACACGACAGCCCGACCTCCCGGCGCCGGAGCGGTCCGGTGCGCTCGCCCCCCGCGTCGTGGAGGGGCGCGTCGTCGTCCCGCCCACGCAGGACCAGGTCGTCGCCGCCACGCTGAGCCGTCCGCAGGTGCGGCTCGCCGTCGTCGCCGAGGGCCTCGCGCACGCGCTGCGCCCCGAAAGCCGCGACCGGATCAGCGCGCTGATGCGACGCGAGTACCGCGGACGTCGACGTGAGCGGCTGCGCGCCGGACGTCGCGCCGCCCGCGCTGCACACGCGTCGGCGCTGCCCACCGCCCCCGCCGACCAGTGGCTGGGGGAGAGATGAACCCCCGACTGATCTGGTTCGTCGCCGGCTCCGCCGCCGGCGTGTACGCGAGCGTCAAGGCACGGCGGGCCGCCTACCGGGTGTCGATGCCGGGACTCATCGACCAGGCCGCCGCGCTCGGCACCGGCGTCCGCGCCTTCGCCGACGAGGTCCGCGACGGCATGACCACCGCCGAGCACCGGTTCGCCCGCGAGCTCGCCGCCGACGACCCCCACCCCGAGCCCCTCGGCCCGGCCGCGACCGTCGCCCCGCTCGACGCCCCACCGCTCGACGACCCGCCGCTCGACGACGCAGCCCCCGACCTCCCCGACGAGAGAGACCACCCCTGATGCAGACCGCAGAGATCCGGCGCCGCTTCCTCGCCCACTTCGAGGCCGCCGGACACACCGTCGTGCCGTCGGCGCCGCTGCTGCTCGAGGACCCCAACCTGCTCTTCGTGAACGCGGGCATGGTGCCGTTCAAGCCGTACTTCCTCGGCCAGGAGACGCCGCCCTACGGCACCGCCACCAGCGTGCAGAAGTGCGTGCGCACCCTCGACATCGAGGAGGTCGGCAAGACCACGCGGCACGGCACGTTCTTCCAGATGAACGGCAACTTCAGCTTCGGCCAGTACTTCAAGGAAGGCGCCATCACGCACGCCTGGCGCCTCGTGACCGGACACGTCGACGACGGCGGCCTCGGGTTCGACGCCGACTCGGTCTGGGTCACCGTCCTCGAGGGCGACCACGAGTCGCGCGAGCTGTGGCGCTCGGTCGCCGGTCTGCCCGACGAGCGGATCCAGGACCGCGACCTCAACGACAACTACTGGCACATGGGCGTCCCCGGGCCCGGCGGTCCCTGCAGCGAGATCTACATCGACCGCGGACCGGAGTTCGGCCCCGACGGCGGCCCCGTCGTCGACGAGGACCGCTTCCTCGAGATCTGGAACCTCGTGTTCATGCAGGAGGAGATCACGAACGTCCGGGCCAAGGACCAGTTCGACGTCGTCGGCCCGCTGCCCAGCCAGAACATCGACACCGGCATGGGGCTGGAGCGGGTCGCCTACCTGCTGCAGGGCAAGCAGAACCTCTACGAGATCGACGAGGTGTTCCCGGTCATCGAGCGCGCCTCCGAGCTCACCGGCCGCCGCTACGGCGCGAACCACGACGACGACGTGCGCTTCCGCGTGGTCGCCGACCACGTCCGCTCGGGTCTCATGCTCATGGGCGACGGCGTCACGCCGGGCAACGAGGCCCGGGGCTACGTGCTGCGCCGCCTGCTGCGTCGCGCGGTGCGCTCCATGCGGCTGCTCGGCTTCGAGGACCCGGCACTGCCGGAGCTGCTGCCGGTGAGCAAGGAGCGCATGAAGGCCTCCTACCCCGAGCTCGAGGCCGACTTCGCGCGCATCGAGCAGGTCGCCTACGCCGAGGAGGACGCCTTCCGCTCCACGCTCGGCAAGGGCACGCAGATCTTCGACGTCGCGGCGCAGAAGGTGAAGGCCGACGGCGGCACGGGGCTGTCCGGCGAGGCCGCGTTCACCCTGCACGACACCTACGGGTTCCCGATCGACCTCACCCTCGAGATGGCGCAGGAGCAGGGCCTCAGCGTCGACGCCGACGGCTTCCGGGCCCTCATGGCCGAGCAGAAGGCGCGTGCCAAGGCCGACGCGAAGGCCAAGAAGGGCGTCCACGCCGACACCCACGCCTACCGTGCGGCCCTCGACGCCAACGGCCCGACGGACTGGCAGGCCTACACGACGCTCTCGACCGAGTCGCGGGTCCTGGCGCTGCTCAGCCAGGGCGAGAACGTCCCCGTCATCACGGCCGGCAGCATCGGCGAGGTCGTGCTCGACCGCACGCCCTTCTACGCCGAGTCCGGTGGTCAGAACGCCGACGCCGGCACCCTCACGTGGTCGGGCCACGGCGGCGGCACGGCCGAGGTGCTCGACGTCCAGCGCCCCATCAAGGGCCTGGTCGTGCACCAGGTGCGCGTCCTGGAGGGCGAGCTGGTGGTCGACGAGCAGCTCTCGGCCGACGTCGACCCCGAGTGGCGTCTCGGCGCGCGCCAGGCGCACTCGGGCACGCACGTCGTCCACGCCGCGCTGCGCGAGGTGCTCGGCCCCACGGCGCTCCAGTCGGGCTCGTACAACCGGCCCGGCTACCTGCGCCTCGACTTCGGGTGGAGCGGCGCGCTCTCGCCCGAGCAGCTGCACGACGTCGAGCACGTGTCGAACCGGGCGCTCCGCGAGGACCTGCCCGTCTCGGCGCAGTACATGACGCTGCCCGAGGCGCGGGAGTGGGGCGCGCTCGCGCTCTTCGGCGAGACGTACGGCGAGGAGGTGCGTGTCGTCGAGATCGGCGGGCCCTGGTCGCGCGAGCTGTGCGGCGGCACGCACGTCGACCGCTCCAGCCAGATCGGCACCGTCGTCGTCACGTCCGACGGCTCCGTCGGCGCCGGCAACCGACGGATCGAGGCGCTCACCGGCATCGAGGGCTTTGCCTACCTCGCCAAGGAGCGCGACCTCGTGCTGCAGCTCACCGACGTGCTCAAGGCACGTCCCGACGAGGTGCCCACCCGGGTCAACGACCTCCTGGCCCGCCTGAAGGCCACCGAGAAGGAGCTCGAACGGCTCAAGGCAGCCCAGCTGCAGGGTGCGGCCGGCGACGTCGCCGCTGCTGCGGTCGACGTCGACGGGGTCGCGGTCGTGACCCACCGCGCCGACGGCGTCGGCGGCGGCGACGTGCGCAGCCTCGCCCTCGACGTGCGCGGCCGGCTGCAGGACCGCGCCGCCGTCGTCGTCGTGGTCGGCACCGCGAACGACCGCCCCTCCGTGGTCGTGGCGGTCACGCCCGCCGCGCAGGAGCGCGGCCTCGCGGCCAACGCCCTCGTCGGCGTGGTGGGTGAGCGGATCGGCGGCAAGGGCGGCGGCAAGCCCGACGTCGCGCAGGGCGGCGGCACCGACGTCGGCGGCATCGACGCGGCGTTCGCCGCCGTGCACGACGCGGTCCGCGCGGCGGCCGGACGATGACGGAGCGTCGATGAGGACGGACCGATGAGGAAGGGCCGATGAGGTGGGGCCGTCGGCTCGGCGTCGACGTCGGCGACGTGCGCATCGGGGTCGCCGTGTGCGATCCCGACGGTCTCGTCGCCACGCCGCTCGAGACGGTGGCCGCCGGACCGGACGCGGTCGCGCGGCTGGTGGCCCTGGCCGAGGAGGTCGACGCGTTCGAGCTGGTCGTCGGTCTGCCGGTGTCGCTGAACGGTCGCGAGGGGCCTGCCGCGGTGAAGGTCCGCGGGTTCGCGGCGGGTCTGCGCGAGGCCGTCGATCCGCGGGTTGTCCGGCTGTTCGACGAGCGCATGTCTACGATGACTGCCGACAGCCTGCTCCGTGAGGGCGGGCGTCCGGGACGGAAACGACGTCAGGTGATCGACCAGACCGCGGCCGCGGTGATCCTGCAGACCGCCCTGGACACCGAACGGACCCGGGGCAGCGCCCCGGGCGAGACGATCTGAGGTCTACGTGAGCGACAGCGGACTCGACATCCTCGGCAGCGAGCCGGGCGACCGTCGCGCGACCCGCCCCGGAGGCCGACGCGCCCCGCGGCGAGGTCCGCGGTGGGGACGCATCATCCTCGTGCTCGCGCTGCTCGGCGGCCTCGTCTTCGGTGGCAAGGTTCTCTGGGACAAGGCCGGCACCTACCTGAATGGTCCGCAGGACTACACGGGCCGGGGGAGCGGCGAGGTCGTCGTGGAGATCCCGTCCGGCGCGGACGGGCAGGCCATGGCCCGTATCCTCGCCAAGCAGGACGTCGTCAAGTCCGCGGAGGCGTTCTACCAGCTCTCGCTCAACGACGACCGGTTCTCCACCATCCAGCCCGGCTTCTACCAGCTGCGCCGCAAGATGTCGGCGGCGGCGGCCCTGGACGGCCTGACGGACACGTCCAACCGCGTCGAGGGCCGCGTCGTCATCCCCGAGGGGTCCAGGGTCGGGCAGATCGTCAAGGCGATCGCCGCCGGCTCGGAGATCCGCGAGGCCGACGTGACGAAGGTGCTCGACGACCCGAGCGAGCTCGGCCTCCCGCCGGAGGCGAACGGCAACCCCGAGGGCTACCTGTACCCCGCCACCTACACGGTCGAGCCCGGGACCACGGCGCTGCAGCTGCTGCGGCAGATGGTCAAGAAGACCCTCGACGTCGAGAACGACCTCGACATCGACACGCGTGCGAAGGCGCTCGGGCTCTCGAAGGAGGACGTGCTGACGGTCGCCAGCATCCTCGAGTACGAGGCCGCCCGCGACGAGGACTACCCGAAGGTCGCGCGGGTGCTCTACAACCGCATCGCCGACGGCATGCCGCTGCAGCTCGACTCGACCGTGTCGTACGTGAGCAAGCGCGAGGGCGACGTCTGGACCACGCCGGAGGAGCGCGCGAACCCGTCGGAGTACAACACGTACCAGAACACCGGCCTGCCGCCCGGGCCGATCGGCTCGCCCGGCGAGAAGACCATCGAGGCCGCGCTGAACCCGGCGCAGGGCGACTGGCTGTACTTCTTCGCCGACAAGCAGGGCGTGACGATCTTCAACACGAGCTTCGCGAAGCACACCGCCGACTGCCAGAAGGTCTACGGCGCCGGCTCCTGCGGTGGCTGACCACGGCTCGGGGCGGCGCTGCGCCGTCGTCGGCCACCCGGTCGCGCACTCCCTGTCGCCCACGATGCACCGGGCCGCGTACGCGGTGCTCGGGCTCGACTGGACCTTCGAGGCCGTCGACGTCGCCCCCGGTGGGCTGCGCGAGCACGTCGGCGCGCTCGACTCCTCGTGGCGGGCGCTGGCGGTCACGGCACCGCACAAGCGCGACGCGCTCGACCTCGCCGACAGCGCCACCGACGTCGCGCGCGTCGCGGGCGGGGCCAACACCCTGCTGCTGGAGGACGGTCCGCACGGTCGCCACGTGCGCGCCGACAACACCGACGTCCCCGGCGCGCGGGCCGCGCTCTCGGAGGCCGGCGTGGTCGACGTGCCGGTCGTCCGCATCCTCGGGGCGGGTGCGACGGCAGCGTCCGTCGCGCATGCGGTGGCGGGCCTGGGCGCCGGGCGGGTCGAGCTCGTCGTGCGGGACGCCGGCCGGGCCGAGGAGACGGTCGCGTCGATCCACGACGCGGGCCTGGACGTCCGCGTGCTCGACGCCGCGACCCTGCCCGGGACGGTCGACCTGCTCGTCTCCACCGTGCCCGAGGCCGTCGCGGGGGAGCGGGCTGACGCCTGGGCCGCCGGCGCGGCCGCGGTCTTCGACGTCGTCTACGACCCCTGGCCGACGCGTCTGAGCGTCGCCGCACGAGCAGCGGGCCTCCCGGTCGTCACCGGTCTGGACCTCCTGGCGCACCAGGCGGTGCTGCAGCTGCTCCTGATGACGGGTGCGTCGGTCGACGTCGACGTCGTGCGCGGGGCGGCGCTGGAGGTCCTCGCGAGCGCATAGTCTGCGGGCGTGGACATCGCGTACGTCGTGGCTGCCGCCCTGGGCGCCGGGATCCTGGGAGCCCTCGGCCCGGTCGCGATCGCCCGGCTGCCCGAGCCCGCGCCGCATCCTGAGGACGACCCGGACGAGCCGCCCAAGGTCCCGTACGTCGACCTCGCCCGCCGCCGGCACCTCGCGCCGGGGCTGGCGCTGACGTCCGCGCTGCTGGTCCTGGTGGCCGCGCCCGGTCTGGACGAGCCGTGGCTGCTGCCGGCGTGGACCGCGTTCGCGGGCGCGGGCAGCTGGCTGGCGTGGATCGACCTGCGCACCCGCCTGCTGCCGTACCTCCTCACGCTGCCGCTGCACGCCGCGTGCCTCGCGCTCGTCGCGCTCGCGGCGCTGCTGGCCGACGACCTCGGCATCCTGCTGAGGGGGCTCGTCGGCAACGTCGCCGTCTTCGCGGTGTTCCGTGCCGTCTACGCGCTGGGCCGCTGGGTCCGCCAGCCCTTCGGCTTCGGCGACGTCCGGCTCGCTGCCCTCATGGGACTGCTCCTCGGCGCGGTCGGACCGAGCGCGACGCTCTACGGCACCTATGCGGGCTTCGTCGTCGGCGCCGTCGCAGGCGTGGTCCTCTACCGGACCGGTCGCATCGGCCGACGCGACCCGTTCGCCTTCGGCCCCTACCTCCTGGTCGGCGCGTTCCTCGGCCCGCCGCTCGCCGCGCTCGTGCACGGCTGACCCCGCCGCCCCGCGAGAGGTCGCGCGAGGTCGGCTCAGTGGGTCAGCTTGAGGCCGACGATGCCGCCGACGACCGCGAGCAGGCACAGCACCCGGGCCACCGACAACGGCTCGTCGCCCTGCGCCATCGCCCACGCGGCGGTGAGGGTCGCGCCGATGCCGACCCACACCGCGTACGCCGTGCCGGTCGGCAGCTCGCGCATGGCCCACGCGAGCCCGACCATGCTGGTCACGAGCGCGACGGCGAACACGATGGTGGGCACGAGACGGCTGAGGCCCTCCGAGCGGCCGAGGGCCGTGGCCCACACCGCCTCGAGGAGGCCGGACCCCACGAGCACGATCCAGGACATGACAGGCTCCTGACCTGCCGTCTTTGCGCTGGTCGGGTACGGCAGCCTCGTCCGAGCCCCCAGGGAGGGGGCGCGACCATGATCGCACGACGGAGCGGACGCCCGCCCGGGTCCACGGGGACGGGCGCCTCGGCCCCGGCAGGACGGCTCCTGACACAATGACCCCCATGCTTCGATGGCTGACTGCCGGTGAGTCCCACGGACCTGCGCTCGTCGCGATCCTCGAGGGACTTCCCGCCGGCGTGCACGTGACCAGCAAGGACGTCCAGGACGCGCTGGCGCGTCGTCGTCTCGGCTACGGCCGCGGCGCCCGCATGAGCTTCGAGGCCGACGAGCTTGAGGTCATCGGCGGACTCCGTCACGGCGTGACGATGGGCAGCCCGGTCGCCCTGCGGATCGGCAACAGCGAATGGCCGAAGTGGGAGCAGGTCATGGCGGCCGACCCCGTCGATCCCGAGGTGCTCGACGGCCTCAAGCGCGGGGCCCCGCTCACGCGCCCGCGCCCCGGCCACGCCGACCTCGCGGGCATGCAGAAGTACGGCTTCGACGAGGCGCGTCCCGTCCTCGAGCGGGCCAGCGCCCGCGAGACCGCCGCACGCGTCGCGCTGGGCGAGGTGGCGGCCAAGTTCGTCGAGCAGACGACGGGCGCGACGGTCCTGTCGCACGTCGTGGAGCTCGGCACGGTCACCGCCCCGGCCGGTCTCGTGCCCCAGTACTCCGACGTGGAGGCGCTGGACGCCGACCCGGTGCGCTGCTTCGACGCCGCGACCAGCGCGGCGATGGTGGCCGAGGTCGACGCCGCCCACAAGGACGGCGACACGCTCGGCGGCGTCGTCGAGGTCGTCGTCGAGGGGCTGCCGCCCGGACTCGGCTCGTACACCCACTGGGACCGGCGCCTCGACGCACGTCTCGCGGCGGCGCTCATGGGCATCCAGGCCATCAAGGGCGTCGAGGTCGGCGACGGCTTCGAGCTCGCCCGCACGCGCGGGTCCGCGGCGCATGACGAGATCGTGCCCGCCGAGGAGCCCGACGGCTCGGCCGACGGCCGCCTCACGGTGCGGCGGACGTCCGGCCGCTCCGGCGGGACCGAGGGCGGCATGACGACGGGTGAGCTGCTGCGCGTGCGCGCCGCGATGAAGCCCATCGCCACCGTGCCGCGTGCCCTGCGCACCGTCGACGTCAGCACCGGCGAGGAGACGCGCGCCCACCACCAGCGCTCGGACGTGTGCGCCGTGCCCGCGGCGGGCATCGTCGCCGAGGCGATGGTGGCGCTGGTCGTCGCCGACGCGATCACCGAGAAGTTCGGCGGCGACTCCGTCGAGGAGGTCCGGCGCAACGTCGAGGCGTACCGCGAGCACCTGAGGTACCGGTGACGCCGGTCGTCGTGCTCGTCGGCGCACCCGGGGCCGGCAAGACGACGGTGGCGCACCACCTCGCCGACCGGCTCGGCACGTCGGTGCGCGACACCGACGTCGACGTGGAGCGCTCGACGGGCGCCAGCGTGCAGGACCTGTTCGTCGAGCACGGCGAGGCGCACTTCCGTGAGCTCGAGGCCGCCGCGGTCGCAGCCGCGCTGCAGGAGCACGACGGCGTGCTGGCGCTGGGTGGTGGTGCCGTCCTGCACGCCCGCACCCAGGAGCTGCTGCGGGACCACCGCGTCGTCTTCCTCGACGTCAGCCTGTCCGCAGCGGCGCAGCGCGTCGGCCTCGGCACGAACCGGCCGCTGCTCCTCGGCAACGTCCGCGCGACCATGAAGGCGCTGCTGGACGCGCGCCGCCCGGTCTACGAGGACCTCGCCACGCACACCGTCGTCACCGACGACCTCACCGCCGAGGACGTCGCCGCCCGCATCCACCAGCTGATCCAGGAGAACGCCACCCCATGACCGTCCGCATCCGGGTCGAGACGTCCGCCCCGTACGACGTCCTCGTCGGCTCCGGCGTGAGCGACCAGCTCGCGTCGCTCGTCGGGGACGACGTGCGCCGGGTCGCGATCGTGCACCCGACGGTGCTGCGCGAGCGCGCCGCTCGTCTCCGCTCGACGCTGCTGCGGCAGCAGGCGACGCAGGCGCTCGACGTGCACCTCGTCGAGGTGCCCGACGGCGAGGCCGCGAAGAACGCGGAGGTCCTGCAGTACTGCTGGGACGTGCTCGGGCGCTCCGGCTTCACCCGCTCCGACGTCGTCGTCGGCTTCGGCGGCGGGGCCACGACCGACCTGGCCGGTTTCGTGGCCGCGAGCTGGCTGCGTGGCGTCCGGTTCGTCAACGTCTCCACCACCGTGCTGGGCATGGTCGACGCGGCGGTCGGCGGCAAGACGGGCATCAACACCGCGTCGGGCAAGAACCTCGTGGGCGCGTTCCACGAGCCCGTCGGCGTCCTGTGCGACCTCGACCTGCTGGTCGACCTCCCGTCCGCCGAGCTGCGCAGCGGGCTGGCCGAGGTGGTCAAGTGCGGGTTCATCGCCGACCCGTCGATCCTGGAGCTCATCGAGAGCGTCGGGACCGGCGCCGTGCTCGACCCGACGTCGGCGATCCTGGCCGAGCTCGTCGCCAAGGGCATCAGGGTGAAGGCGCAGACCGTCGCCGGCGACCTGCGCGAGACCGGCGGGGGTGCCGGGCCGTGGGCGGCGAAGAGCGGCGGCGGGGGTGCCGGTGGGGACGACGACACGATCGGGCGTGAGGCCCTGAACTACGGGCACACCCTCGGGCACGCGATCGAGCGCGAGGAGCGGTACACGGTGCGCCACGGCGAGGCGATCAGCATCGGCATGGTCTACGTCGCGGAGCTGGCGCACCGGCACGGGCTCATCGACGCCGACCTCGTGCAGCGCCACCGCGACGTGCTGTCGTCGCTGTCGCTGCCGACCACGTGGGCGGGTGCCTTCTCGCCGCTGCTCGCCGCGATGCGCCTGGACAAGAAGACCCGCGGTGACCAGCTCCGGTTCGTCGTGCTCGAGGACCTCGGGCGCACGACGATCCTCGCCGGGCCCGACGAGGAGACGCTGCGCGACTCCTTCGCCGCGCTCGCCGCGCCCTCGCCGTCGCCGGGCGCCGGGCGATGAGCGCGATCCTGGCGCCGGACGCGACGACCCTGCGCCGACGTCGCGAGCGGGTCGGTGCGGCGCTCGCCGAGGCGGGACGGGCCGGCATGGTCGTCACGACGCTGGTCAACGTGCGGTACCTGACCGGCTTCACGGGCTCGAACGCCGCGCTCGTGCTGCGGGCCGACGGCAGCGGCGTGTTCCTCACCGACGGCCGCTACCGCGACCAGGCTGCGGCGGAGGTGCCCGCTCTCGAGCACACCATCACGCGCGACCTCGTCGGCGTCGCCGGCGCGCAGCTCTCCGAGGTCGGCGGCGAGTGGGCCGTCGAGACGCACACGCTGAGCGTCGACGCCCACGCGACGCTGCGTGACGCCGCGCCCGGGGTCGACCTCGTCGCCGCCGGGCGGGTGGTCGAGCGGGCGCGCGAGACGAAGGACGACGTCGAGGTGGCGGCGCTGCGCGAGGCCTGCCGGATCTCGGCTGCGGCGCTCGAGGCGCTCTGGGCGGGCCCGCTGGTGGGCCGGACGGAGCGCGACGTCGCGCGCGACCTCGAGTGGCGCATGCTCGAGCTCGGAGCCGAGGCCGTCGCCTTCGAGACGATCCTCGCCTCCGGCCCGAACACCGCCGTCCCGCACCACCACCCGACCGACCGGGTGCTGCAGCCCGGCGACCTCCTCAAGACCGACTTCGGGGCTCGCGTCGCCGGCTACCACGCCGACTGCACGCGCACCGTCGTGCTCGGCACCTCCGACGCCTGGCAGCGGGAGGTCCACGCCGTCGTGCGCGCGTCGCAGGCCGCCGGCGTCGACGCGCTCCGCGAGGGTCGTCCGGTGGCCGAGGCCGACGCCGTCGCGCGGGGCGTGCTCGACGACGCCGGCTGGCTCGAGCACTTCACCACCGGCCTGGGCCACGGCGTGGGCCTGCAGATCCACGAGGACCCGTTCATCGCCGCGGCGCACGTCGGTACACTGGAGCGTCGCACCGTCCTCACCATGGAACCGGGCATCTACGTCCCGGGCCGCGGGGGAGTGCGCATCGAAGACACCGTCCTCGTCACGCCGGCCGCCACGGGCACCCCCGAGGTGCTGACCGACCTGACCACCGAGCTCCTGGAGATCGCCTGATGGCCACCACGAACGACCTGAAGAACGGCATGGTGCTGAACATCGACGGCCAGCTCTGGACCGTCGTCGAGTTCCAGCACGTCAAGCCGGGCAAGGGCCCCGCCTTCGTGCGCACCAAGATGAAAAACGTCGAGTCGGGCAAGGTCGTCGACAAGACCTTCAACGCCGGGACCAAGGTCGAGACCGCCACCGTCGACAAGCGCGACATGCAGTACCTGTACAACGACGGCACGAACTACGTGTTCATGGACGTCCAGACGTACGACCAGATCGAGATCGCCCCCGAGGCGATGGGCAGCGCGCCCGACTTCCTCCTGGAGAACCAGGAGGCCACGGTGGCCACCAACGAGGGCCGCGTGCTGTACGTCGAGCTCCCGCTGTCGGTCGAGCTGGTCATCGAGCACACCGACCCGGGCCTGCAGGGCGACCGCTCCAGCGGCGGCACGAAGCCCGCGCGTCTGGAGACCGGCCGGGAGATCCAGGTGCCGCTGTTCGTCACCACCGGCGAGAAGGTCAAGGTCGACACCCGCGACGGCAACTACCTCGGCCGCGTGAAGGCCTGATGGGCGCGCGCACCAAGTACCGCAAGCGCGCCCTCGACATCCTCTTCGAGTCCGAGCTGCAGGGGCTGCCCCTGGGCGGGACCCTCGCGGTGCGGCGCGAGACCAACGACCCGCCGGTCAACCCCTACACGGTCCGGCTGGTCGAGGGCGTCGTCGAGCACCAGGAGCGCATCGACGGCCTCATCGCGGAGCACTCCCGCGGCTGGACCCTCGAGCGCATGCCCGGGGTCGACCGCAACCTCGTCCGTGTGGCCGTGTTCGAGATCGTCTACGTCGACGACGTGCCCGGACCGGTTGCCGTGAGCGAGGCCGTCGAGCTCGCGGCGGAGCTCTCCACCGACGATAGCCCCAAGTTCGTCGGCGGCCTCCTCAGCCGCATCCTCGAGGTCGCCACCCCCGCCTGACGCCCTGCGCGCCGCCCAGGCGCGCCGTCACGCGCAGTTGCACCTTCCGCCAGGTTCGCTACCGTCGAGTCACCCGCGACGGCGGACGACGGCGTTCGCCTGCGTCGCCGTCCTGACGAGAGGTGACGTGTGGGCTTCCTCGACTTCGTCCAGGAACGGTGGTCGGTGCTGTCGTTCCTGGCCTACCAGCACCTGAGCCTCGTGGTGCAGACGCTGGCCGCGGCCACCCTGCTCGCCATCGTGGTGGGCGTACTGGCCTACCGGTCGCGCTGGGGCACCGCCGCGGCGCAGGCGCTCTCCTCCGTCGGGCTCACGCTCCCGTCGTACGCGCTGCTCGGCCTGCTGGTCGGCGTGGTCGGCATCGGGGTGCTGCCCTCCGTCATCGCGCTGGTCTTCTTCGGCTTCCTGCCGATCCTGCGCAACGTGATCGTGGGCCTGACGGGCGTCGACCAGGCGCTCGTGGAGTCCGCGCGCGGCATGGGCATGGGTCGCGTGGCCACCCTCCTCCGGCTCGAGCTGCCGCTCGCGTGGCCGGTGATCATGACGGGCGTCCGCGTGTCGGGCCAGATGCTCATGGGCATCGCCGCCATCGCGGCCTACGTGCTGGGACCCGGCCTGGGCGGCTACATCTTCTCGGGCATCTCGCGCACCGGCGGCGCCAACGCGACGAACTCCATCGTGGCCGGCACGGTCGGGATCATCCTCCTCGCCGTCGTGCTCGACCTCGTCCTCAACCTGCTCACCCGAGCCACGACCTCCAGGGGCATCCGTGTCTGAGACCACCACCTCCACCTCCGCCTCCGGGCACCAGTCGCACGGGCAGCGCATCCTGCTCGAGAACGTCACCAAGAAGTACTCCGGCCAGCCGACCGCCGCGGTCGACGACGTCACGCTGGAGATCCCGGCCGGCGAGATCGTCATGCTCGTCGGCCCGTCGGGCTGCGGCAAGACCACCACGATGAAGATGATCAACCGGCTGATCGAGCCGACCAGCGGTCGCATCTACATCGGCGACGAGGACGTCACCGACCAGGACGCCGACGACCTGCGCCGCCGCATCGGCTACGTCATCCAGGGCGCCGGGCTGTTCCCGCACTACACGGTCGCCGAGAACATCGCCATCGTGCCGCGGCTGCTCGGCTGGAAGAAGGACCGCGTCGCCGCCCGCGTCGACGAGCTGCTCGACCTCGTCAACCTCGATCCCGAGCAGTACCGCGACCGCTACCCCAAGGAGCTGTCCGGCGGGCAGCAGCAGCGCGTGGGCGTGGCCCGGGCCCTGGCCGCCGACCCGCCCGTGCTGCTCATGGACGAGCCGTTCGGCGCCGTCGACCCCATCACGCGCCAGCGGCTGCAGGACGAGCTGCTGCGCCTGCAGGAGGAACTGCGCAAGACGATCGTGTTCGTCACGCACGACTTCGACGAGGCGGTGAAGCTCGGCGATCGGATCGCGATCCTCGACGTCGGCTCACGGATCGTGCAGTACGACACGCCGGAGGCCATCCTCACCGCCCCCGCGAACGAGTTCGTCGAGGGCTTCGTCGGCCACGGCGCCGCCCTGAAGCAGCTCACGCTCACCCGCGTGCGCGACGTCGAGCTGCACGAGGCGGCCGTCGCGCACGTCGGCGGCGACCCGGCCGAGGCGGCGCAGGACGCGCGCGCGAAGGGCCGCGACTGGGTGATCGTCCTCGACGCTCAGGACCGTCCGCAGCGATGGGTCTCCGTCCGCGACCTCGAGCGGGGCGGAGCGCTGGACCGCGTGTCGCGCGACCTGGAGCTCGAGACGGTCAGCTCCGCCTCGACGCTCAACGACGCACTCGACGAGATGCTCACCTCCTCGCACGGCGTCGTCGTGGTGACCGGTCGTCGCAACGTCTACCAGGGCGTCATCCGCGTCGAGACGATCATGCAGGCGATGCAGCAGCTCAGCAGCAGCGCCGCGGACGCCGACCCGGTGCAGCCGTGAGCGCCGCCACCGCCGCCCCGTCCACCACCGGTGAGGCAGCGACCCCGACCGTCGTCGTCGACCGCCCGGGCATCGGCCGCTGGATCGGCCAGCCGCTCGTGGTCGTCGCCGCGGTCGTCGGCTGCCTGGTGTACGTGAACACCGCGGACGTCACCGACGTCGAGCGCCGCTCGCTGACGGTCGGCAACCTGGTCGACCTGACCGGCCAGCACCTGTTGATCAGCGTCGTCGCGACGCTCCTGACCTGCCTCGTCGCGATCCCGCTCGGCATCGCGCTGACCCGGGGTCCGATGCGACGGTTCTCCAAGCCGATCATCACCGTGGCCGGCTTCGGGCAGGCGGCGCCCGCCATCGGCCTCATCGCGCTCGGTGCGGTGATCTTCGGCATCGGCACCACCGGAGCCGTCGTCGCCCTCGCCGTCTACGGGATCCTGCCGATCGTCGCCAACACGGTCACGGGGCTCGACGGCGTCGACCAGCGCCTGGTCGAGGCGTCGCGCGGCATGGGCGTCTCCGCCGGTGGCACCCTCGTGCGGGTCGAGCTGCCGTTGGCGCTGCGCGTGATCGTCGCCGGTGTGCGCACCGCGCTCGTGCTGATCGTCGGCACGGCGGCGCTGGCGTCGTTCACCGGCGGCGGTGGGCTCGGCGAGCTCATCACCACCGGCATCAAGCTGCAGCAGGACGTCGTGCTGGTCGTCGGCGCGATCCTCGTCGCTGCCCTGGCCTTGTTGATCGACTGGGTGGCGCGTCTCGTGGAGATCGCCGCCGCCCCGAAGGGAGTGAGCTGACGTGCGAGGTCATCTGCGCAGGAAGCTCGCCGCGTCCGTCGTCGGCCTGGCCGCCCTTGCCCTCGCGGGCTGCGGCCTGCAATCGGCCTCCGGGGCGGTGCTCGGCGCCGAGCCCGGCACCATCAAGCCGGTGAAGTCCCTCGAGGGCGTCCCGGTGACCGTGGCGGCGAAGGACTTCACCGAGCAGCTCGTGCTCGGCAACATGATGTCGACGGTGCTCAGCGTCGCCGGTGCGGACGTCACGAACCTCAGCAACACGCCCGGGAGCTTCGGCGTCCGCCAGGCGCTGCTCGACGGTCGCGTCGACGTCTCGCCCGAGTACACCGGGACCGGCTGGATCAACTACCTGGGCAACCAGAAGCCGGTGAAGGGCGAGGAGCAGCAGTACAAGGCGGTGTACGACGCCGACCTGAAGAACGGGTTGACCTGGCTGCCGTACGCCCCCATGAACAACACGTACGCGTTCGCGATCGCCGAGAAGAAGGGCGAGGAGCTCGGCATCACCAAGCTCTCGCAGCTGAAGGACCTGCCGAAGGACCAGCGCACGTTCTGCGTCGAGAGCGAGTTCGCCAAGCGCGACGACGGCTTCGTCCCGATGCTGAAGACGTACGGGCTGACGGAGTCCGACCTCGGCAAGGTGACGACCCTCGACACCGGGGTCATCTACGCCGCCACCGCGCGGGGCACCTGCACCTTCGGCGAGGTCTTCACGACCGACGGCCGCATCCCGGGCCTGAAGCTGCGCGTGCTGGAGGACGACAAGGAGTTCTTCCCGCTCTACAACCTCAGCTTCGTCGCCCGGACCGCGTTCCTGAAGGAGCACCCGGAGGTGGCGGAGATCTTCGCCCAGGTGCTTCCGAAGCTCACCAACGACGTCATGCTCGAGCTGAACGCCAAGGTCGACGTCGAGGGCCAGGACCCGGCCATCGTGGCACGGGACTGGCTGGTGTCCGAAGGACTCGTGACCGAGTAACGGTCACTGTAGGTCGAGGCGCATGAGCACGCGCGGGTGGCCTGCCAGCCTCGAGGTCGTGGTGGCGACCTGGGTGAAGCCGGCGGAGGCGAAGAGCGCCTTGGTGCCGACGTAGGCCATGGTCTGGTCGACCTTCTGGCCCTGGTTGTCGACGGGGTAGCCCTCGACGGCGGGGGCTCCTGCGTCGCGGGCGAGGGCGACGGCCCCGGCGAGCAGGGCGTGGGAGATGCCTTGGCCGCGGTGGCCGGGGCGGACGCGGATGCACCAGATCGACCAGACGTCGAGGTCGTCGACGTGCGGGATCGTCCGGCTGCGGGCGAAGGAGGTGTCGCGCCGGGGGTGGACGGCGGCCCACCCGACCACGTCATCGCCGTCGTAGGCGAGCACTCCGGGCGGCCCCTCGGACATCAGGGTGCGGACGCGTTCGCCGCGGGCGGGGCCGACGAGCTCGCGGTTCTCCTTCGACGACGTGAGCCGGTAGCTCAGGCACCAGCAGACGTTCGCGTCGGGCCGCTTGGGTCCGACCATCGTGCGGACGTCGTCGAAGGAGGTGGCGGGTCGGGTGGTGACCGTCATGGGGACAGTGTGGGGCGGGAGTCCGACGTTCTCCAGGGCCTCAGCCGGCGCGGGTGCGGCGGGAGCTGGTGCGTCGGGTGCGCAGGCTGCGGTGGGTCTGGTGGGTGTGGGGGTCGATGGTGAAGAACCCCCGGTGCACGGCCGCATGGCAGCGGGGACACAACCCGATGAGGTTGGCGAGGTCGGTGGCGCCACCTTCGGACCAGTACTCGATGTGGTGGACGTGGACGACGGGTCCGTGGCAGCCGGGTCCGGCGCAGGTGCCGCCTTGTCGGTTGACGACGGCTTTGCGTTGGTGGGGTGTGGCGAGTCGGTGGGTGCGGCCGACGTCGAGGACAGCGTGTCTGCCGGCGGTCAGGATGGGCGTGAGGTCGCTGTCGCAGAGCATCTGCTGGAGCTGGGCGGGGCCGATCGACCCGAACCCGGCGAGCTCGGCGGTCGCGGTGTCCGCGTCCTGGGCGAGGTCGGTCAGGTCGGCGGTCAGCGTGACGTGCGGGCGCACGCCCTTGTCCTGCGGCAGACCGGATGCGAGCACGGATGAGAGCAGGGCGTCGAGGGCGGTGACGCGTCGTTCGGCGGCAGGTCGGTCGTCCTCGGCGCAGGTGGGTGCGGAGAGCGACTGCAGGACGGTGTGGAACTTGGTGCCGGTGTCGGCGGGCAGGAACCCGGTGAGGTGGACGCCGTCGCCGACGGGGGTGAGGGTGATGTCGTGGCGGTCCATCCCTTTGATCCAGGCCTCGTCGAGGTCGTCGGGGTGGGCGGTGGCGCGCAGCTTCTTGACGGCTTGACGCACGGTCGTGGGCGCTGCGTGGGTGGCCAGGTCGAGCAGTGGGTTCATGCACTGCTCGACGACCATGGGGTCGATGTGCTTCGCGGCGTACGTGAACGCGTCGACGTGGTCCAGGGAGACGGCCCCCTCACTGGCGAGTGACTCCAGGTCGGGCATGTCCCGCAGGGTCCGCGCCGAGCGGACCAGCTGAGAAGCCTGCTTGCCGTCGAGGTGCAGCTGGTCACGCAGCCAGTTCTTCAGGCTCGAGCAGCCCTCGGCCTCGAAGTCCCGATGCTCGTCCATCTCCGCGACCAGCGCGACCTTCTCCGCGTCGATCGCGTTCGACAGTCCCTGCAGCAGCCGCAGAGCATCGGTGGTCGTCGGGTAGGTCCGCAGTTCGGCAGCGACGGCCTCGAGCCGGACGACGAGCGCGGTGCTGGACATGCCTCCATGATACCGAAGAGACGTTCGAAAACATAGACGACGAAGTCCTGTTTCCCTTCGGATTTCAGTGGGTTCGATGCCGTCCGAAGGTCCTGAACTCGTTCACGATCTCGTCGGACCTCGGGCGTGCGACGCTTCCTCCATGACCGACGCGCAGTGGTTGGAGATCCTCGTCCGCATGGTGGCGGGGGAGGCGTCCGAGGAGCCGACGGAGGGCGTGCTCGCCGTCCGACTCGACGAGGAGTCCGAGGAGCTCACGCGTTTCCACGTCCGCAAGCACGGCCATCGGTGGCGCGTCGACGACGACTCCGGTCGCCCGTGGAGCATCCAGGGCGACCGTCATGGCTATGTTTTCGATCCCGAGACCGACTCCGATCGGCCGCCACAGCGCGTTGCTCGAGGGATGGGCCGCATGCATGGTCCCGTCGGGGAGGCGCTCAGCAGGCCTCGGCCGGTCGACTGGGTGATCGGCGGCGACCTTCGGTACGACGACGCGACCGAGCTCGCTGCGCCGCCTCAACAGACGAGCTACCTCGGCGACGATGTCTGGGAGGTTCGGCTCCTCCTCCCTGGGAGCCGGCGTGAGATGCGCTTCCTGGTCGACGTCGTCGACGGCCGGACGCTGTCCTCGGAGCACGAGGAATCAGGGATCCTGTTCCGTTGGGAAGAGGTGTCGGTCGTGGATCCGCACCCGCCCGAGCTCTTCGCCTGGGACGGTCCGTTCGAGACGGGACTCGTCACCTTCGGGGAGGGTGACGACCTCCCCGAGCCCCTTGCAGAGGTCTTCGCACGTCACCGCGCCGCAGAGCGAGAGGTCGTCGAGTCGATCCCGCTCGACGACCTCACGGTCCCGGTTCACGGCGACGTCATGGCGTTCGTCGACGAGTCCGGTCCAGGTCGCGTACGGCTGGACTGGCACGCCCAGGGCAGCTTCCACCTCTTCCGTTCGCCTCGGGACGACCCTTGGGACCACGAGGATGACGGTGGGAGTACATCGTGGACCGACGAACGTTGGCGATGGTCGACCGGCGCGATCGGCGTGACCTCGGATGCCGCTGAGCGTCTCGTCCTGGAGCTGAAGGCCCGCACCCGCGCCCTGTCCACCACCCCCGACCCCTGATCGGACCGAGGCCCGCCGCTGCTACGCTCGACCCGTTCCATCCGACGTCCTTTAACCACCGTCCCGTGAGGCGGAGAAGGAGGTCAGACATGGTCGTGCCCGACGGCACTCCCGGTCCTGACACGCGTGACCCGGCACCCGGCGCATCCGCTGCAGACGAGGCCGGTCGCACGGTCCTCGACGAGACTGACATCTCGCGGGCGCTGACCCGCATCACCCACGAGATCCTCGAGCGCAACCGCGACGCCGACGGCCTCGTCATCCTCGGCATCCCCACGCGGGGTGTCCCGCTCGCGCGCCGCATCGCGGCGCGCATGAGCGAGGTCGAGGGTCGGACGATCACCGCCGGGGCGCTCGACATCACGATGTACCGCGACGACCTGCACAGCGGGCCGGTCCGGTCGCTGGAGCACACCGAGATCCCCGAGGACGTCGACGGACGCACTGTCGTGCTCGTCGACGACGTGCTGATGAGCGGTCGCACGATCCGTGCGGCGCTCGACGCGCTCGCCGACCTGGGCCGGCCGAAGGCCGTGCAGCTGGCGGTCCTCGTCGACCGGGGCCACCGGGAGCTGCCGATCCGTGCCGACTTCGTGGGCAAGAACCTGCCGACGTCGCTCGCGGAGAAGGTCCGGGTCCGGCTCGCCGAGGTCGACGACCAGGCCGACTCCGTGTCGATCCGAGGAGGGGTCGCGTGAAGCACCTGCTGAGCGCCGGCGACCTGAGCCGCGACGAGGCCGTCCGCATCCTCGACACCGCCGAGGAGCTGCTCGGCGTGGCCCAGCGGCCCATCAAGAAGCTCCCGACGCTGCGTGGCCGCACGGTCGTGAACCTGTTCTTCGAGGACTCCACGCGCACCCGCATCAGCTTCGAGGCGGCCGCCAAGCGGCTGTCCGCCGACGTCATCAACTTCTCCGCCAAGGGGTCGAGCGCCTCGAAGGGCGAGGGCCTCAAGGACACGGCCCTCACGCTGCAGGCCATGGGTGCGGACGCCGTCGTCGTGCGCCACGGCGCCTCGGGCGCCCCGCACCGGCTCGCGCACGAGGCGTGGACCAAGGGTGCCGTCGTCAACGCCGGCGACGGCACCCACGAGCACCCGACCCAGGCCCTGCTCGACGCGTTCACGATGCGCCGCCATCTGGTCGGCGGGGGTGCCGGGCCGCGGGCGGCGGATGGTGCCGGCGCGGGGACGGGGACCGACCTGGCAGGCAAGCGCGTGACGATCGTCGGCGACGTGCTGCACAGCCGGGTCGCGCGCTCCAACGCGCTCCTGCTGCACACGCTCGGCGCGCACGTCACGCTCGTCGCACCGCCGACGCTGCTGCCCGTGGGCGTCGACTCCTGGCCGGTGAGCACGTCGTACTCGCTCGACGAGGCGATCGAGGGCACCGACGCCCTCATGATGCTGCGCGTGCAGGGGGAGCGGATGAACGCCGCGTACTTCCCGAGCGCCCGCGAGTACAGCCGCCGCTACGGCCTCGACGTCGCCCGCATGAACCGGCTGCCGGACCACGCGATCGTCATGCACCCCGGGCCGATGAACCGCGGCATGGAGATCAGCGCCGACGTGGCCGACTCCGGCCGCTCCGTGATCGTCGAGCAGGTCACGAACGGCGTCGCCGTCCGCATGGCCGTGCTCTACCTCCTCCTCGGCGGGGCGCCCGCGCCGGCCACCGAGCTCCAGAACGAAGGACACGCATGACCGACTACCTCATCCTCGGCGCGAGGCTGCTGGGCGGGCAGCCCACCGACCTCGTGCTGCGCGACGGCGTGATCGCCGCGTTCAGTGCCGACCTCGCGCACGCCCGCGAGGGCGTGCCGCTGGAGACCATCGACGCGTCCGGCCTGGTGGCGCTGCCCGGTCTGGTGGACCTGCACACCCACCTGCGCGAACCGGGCCGGGAGGACGCCGAGACGGTGCTCACCGGCACGCAGTCCGCGGCGCGCGGCGGGTTCACCTGCGTGCACGCGATGGCGAACACCTCGCCGGTGGCCGACACCGCAGGCGTCGTCGAGCAGGTGTGGCGGCTCGGCCGCGAGGGCGGGTTCTGCGACGTCCAGCCGGTCGGTGCCGTCACCGTCGGTCTGAAGGGTGAGCGGCTGGCCGAGCTCGGCGCCATGGCCGACTCCGCCGCCGGCGTCCGCGTCTTCTCCGACGACGGCATCTGCGTGTCCGACGCGGTGCTGATGCGCCGGGCCCTCGAGTACGTCAAGGCCTTCGACGGCGTCGTCGCGCAGCACGCGCAGGAGCCGCGGCTCACCGAGGGCGCCCAGATGAACGAGGGCGCGCTGTCCGGCGAGCTCGGGCTCGTCGGCTGGCCGGCGGTCGCGGAGGAGGCGATCATCGCCCGCGACGTGCTGCTGGCCGAGCACGTCGGCTCGCGCCTGCACGTGTGCCACCTCTCCACCCGCGGCTCGGTCGAGATCGTCCGCTGGGCCAAGAGCCGCGGCATCGACGTCACCGCCGAGGTCACGCCGCACCACCTGCTCCTCACCGACGACCTCGTGCGCAGCTACGACCCGATCTACAAGGTCAACCCGCCGCTGCGCACCGCCGACGACGTCGCCGCGGTCCGTGAGGGCCTGGCCGACGGCACGATCGACATCGTCGCCACCGACCACGCCCCGCACCCGATGGAGGACAAGGAGTGCGAGTGGTCCGCGGCCGCCTTCGGGATGATCGGCCTCGAGACGGCGCTGTCGATCGTGCAGCAGACGATGGTCGACACCGGCGCGCTCACCTGGGAGCAGGTCGCCGAGGTGATGTCGGCACGTCCGGCGAGGATCGGGCGCGTGCCCGACCACGGACGTCCCCTCGCCGTCGGCGAGCCGGCGAACGTCGTGCTCTACGACCCGGAGGCCACGCGCACCGTCACCCCCGGTGACACCGCGTCGCTGTCGCGCAACACCCCCTACGCCGGGCACGAGCTGCCCGGCCGGGTCGTCGCCACCTTCCTGCGCGGCGTCCCCACCGTCCTGTCCGGCGAGCTCACCGAAGGAGTCCACGCATGACCCAGACCCACGAAGCCGGCTCCTCCCGCCGCCCGGCGCCCGGCACCCCCGCCGTGCTGGTGCTCGAGGACGGTCGCACCTTCCGCGGCGAGTCCTTCGGCGCCCAGGGCACGACCATCGCCGAGATCGTCTTCGCCACCGGCATGACCGGGTACCAGGAGACGCTCACCGACCCCTCCTACCGTGGCCAGATCGTCGTCATGACGGCGCCGCACATCGGCAACACCGGGGTGAACGACGAGGACTTCGAGTCCCGCCGCGTGTGGGTCGACGGCTACGTCGTGCGCGACCCCTCCCGCGTGCGGAGCAGCTGGCGCTCCAACCGGTCGCTCGACGACCTGCTCACCGAGCAGGGCGTCGTCGGCATCAGCGCCGTCGACACCCGCGCCCTCACCCGCCACCTGCGCGAGCGCGGCTCGATGCGCGCGGCCATCAGCAGCGAGCCGCAGCACGTCGAGGGCTCGCTCGACGCGCTCGTCGCGCTGGTCAACGAGGCACCCCCGATGGAGGGCTCCAGCTTCCTCGACGACGTCACCACGCCCGAGCCCTACGTGGTGCCCGCCGTGGGGGAGAAGCGGTTCACCGTGGCCGCCGTCGACCTCGGCATCAAGGGCATGACCCCGCGCCGGCTGGCCGAGCGCGGGATCGAGGTGCACGTGCTGCCCGCCTCCTCGACCATCGACGACGTGCTGGCGGTCGGTGCCGACGGAAAGGGGCCGGACGGTGTCTTCATGTCCAACGGTCCGGGCGACCCCGCCACCGCCGACCACGTCGTCGGCGTGCTGCGCGAGGTGCTCGAGCGACGCATCCCGTACTTCGGGATCTGCCTGGGCAACCAGATGCTGGGCCGGGCCCTCGGCCGCGGCACCTACAAGCTCAAGTACGGCCACCGGGGCATCAACCAGCCCGTGCAGGACCGCACCACCGGCAAGGTCGAGATCACGAGCCAGAACCACGGCTTCGCGGTCGACGCGCCGCTCGACGGCACGTTCGAGACGCCCTACGGCGACGCGCACGTGACCCACGTCGGTCTCAACGACCAGGTCGTGGAGGGGGTCGCGCTCGTCGACGGCCCCGCGTTCAGCGTCCAGTACCACCCGGAGGCGGCCGCCGGCCCGCACGACGCGGCCTACCTGTTCGACCGGTTCGTCCAGCTGATGACCGACCACGCCCCCGACCACGCGAAGGTGACCGACTGATGCCCAAGCGCACCGACATCTCCTCGATCCTCGTCATCGGCTCCGGCCCGATCGTCATCGGGCAGGCCTGCGAGTTCGACTACTCCGGCACCCAGGCGTGCCGCGTCCTCCGCGAGGAGGGCATCCGCGTGATCCTCGTGAACTCCAACCCCGCGACGATCATGACCGACCCCGAGTTCGCCGACGCCACGTACGTCGAGCCGATCACGCCCGAGTTCGTCGAGAAGGTGATCGCGAAGGAGCGTCCCGACGCCCTGCTCGCGACGCTCGGCGGCCAGACCGCGCTCAACGCGGCCATCGCGCTCGACAAGGCCGGGACGCTCGAGAAGTACGGCGTCGAGCTGATCGGCGCGTCGGTCGAGGCGATCGAGAAGGGCGAGAACCGCGAGATCTTCAAGCGGATCGTCGAAGGCCTGCCGAAGGAGTGGGGCGCCGAGGTGGCCCGCTCGGTCATCTGCCACACGATGGACGAGTGCCTCGCCGGCGTCGACCAGCTCGGCGGCTACCCCGTCGTCGTGCGTCCGTCGTTCACGATGGGCGGGTCCGGCTCCGGCCTGGCCTACGACGAGGAGGACCTGCACCGCATCGCCGGGTCCGGCCTCGCGCTGAGCCCCACCACCGAGGTGCTCCTGGAGGAGTCGATCCTCGGCTGGAAGGAGTATGAGCTGGAGGTCATGCGCGACACCGCCGACAACGTGGTGATCGTCTGCTCCATCGAGAACTTCGACCCGGTCGGCGTCCACACGGGCGACTCGATCACCGTCGCCCCGGCCCTGACGCTCACCGACGTCGAGTACCAGCGGCTGCGCGACATCTCCCTCGGCGTCATCCGCGAGGTCGGTGTCGACACCGGCGGCTGCAACATCCAGTTCGCGGTCAACCCCGAGAACGGCCGCATCGTCGTCATCGAGATGAACCCGCGCGTGTCGCGCTCGTCGGCGCTCGCCTCCAAGGCCACCGGCTTCCCGATCGCGAAGATCGCCGCCAAGGTGGCCATCGGGTACACGCTCGACGAGATCCCGAACGACATCACGCGCGAGACGCCCGCGTCGTTCGAGCCGACGCTCGACTACGTCGTGGTCAAGGTGCCGCGGTTCGCGTTCGAGAAGTTCCCGGCCGCCGACTCGACCCTGACGACGCACATGAAGTCCGTCGGCGAGGCGATGGCCATCGGCCGCAGCTTCACCGAGGCGCTGCAGAAGGCGCTGCGCTCGCTGGAGCGCCCGGGAGCGGAGTTCGACTGGAGCAAGGAGTGGGTCGAGCTCGACAAGGCGAGCCTGCTCGAGGAGATCAGGCGTCCGCACGACGGCCGTCTGAAGAAGGTCATGGACGCGATCCGCGCCGGCGCGACGCCCGACGAGATCTTCGATGCCACGAGCATCGACCCGTGGTTCGTCGACCAGCTCGCCCTGATCAACGAGGTGGCCACGGAGCTGATCGAGGCGCCCGAGCTGTCGCCGGCGCTGCTGCGCCGCGCGAAGCGGCACGGCTTCTCCGACGCGCAGCTCGGCCGGATCCGCGGCATGTCGGCCGACGTCGTGCGCGGGGTGCGGCACGCGCTCGGCGTGCGCCCCGTGTACAAGACGGTCGACACGTGCGCGGCGGAGTTCGCGGCTCGGACGCCGTACCACTACTCCTCCTACGACGAGGAGACGGAGGTCGAGCCGCGGGAGACGCCGGCGGTGCTGGTGCTCGGCAGCGGCCCCAACCGGATCGGCCAGGGCATCGAGTTCGACTACTCGTGCGTGCACGCCGTCCAGGCGCTCAGCGGCGTCGGGTACGAGACCGTCATGGTCAACTGCAACCCCGAGACGGTCTCGACCGACTACGACACCGCCGACCGGCTGTACTTCGAGCCGCTGACGCTCGAGGACGTGCTGGAGGTCGTGCACGCCGAGCAGCAGGCCGGCCCGGTGGCGGGCGTCATCGTGCAGCTGGGGGGCCAGACCCCGCTCGGCCTCGCTGCGGGCCTCGAGGCGGCGGGCGTGCCCATCGTCGGCACGCAGCCGTCGGCCATCGACCTCGCGGAGGAGCGGGGCGCGTTCGGCCAGGTGCTCGACGCCGCCGGACTCGTCGCGCCCAGGAGCGGCATGGCGACGACGTTCGAGCACGCCCGGCAGATCGCCGACGAGATCGGCTACCCGGTGCTGGTGCGCCCGTCGTACGTGCTCGGCGGCCGCGGCATGGAGATCGTCTACGACGAGCAGACGCTCGAGGAGTACATCTCCCGGGCCACGGAGATCACCCCGGAGCGTCCGGTGCTGGTCGACCGATTCCTCGACGACGCCATCGAGATCGACGTCGACGCGCTGTTCGACGGCGAGGAGCTGTTCCTCGGCGGCGTCATGGAGCACATCGAGGAGGCCGGCGTCCACTCGGGCGACTCCGCCTGCGCCCTCCCGCCGATCACCCTCGGCGGGCTGGAGGTCGACCGCATCCGCGAGGCGACGGAGGCCATCGCGCGCGGCGTCGGCGTGCGCGGGCTCGTGAACATCCAGTTCGCGCTCTCCTCGGACATCCTCTACGTCATCGAGGCCAACCCGCGGGCGAGCCGCACGGTGCCGTTCGTCTCCAAGGCGACCGCGACCCCGCTCGCCAAGGCCGCCGCCCGGATCATGCTGGGGGAGTCGATCGCCGACCTGCGCGCCGAGGGCCTGCTCCCGACCGGCCGCGACGGGGGGCGGCTGCCCGACGACGCACCGATCGCGGTCAAGGAGGCCGTGATGCCCTTCAACCGGTTCCGCACCTACGAGGGCACCTACGTCGACACGCTGCTCGGGCCGGAGATGCGCTCGACGGGCGAGGTCATGGGCTTCGACACGACGTTCGGCACCGCGTTCGCGAAGAGCCAGGCCGGCGCCCAGAACGGCCTGCCGACGTCGGGCAAGGTGTTCGTCTCGGTCGCCAACCGCGACAAGCGGCACATGATCTTCCCGATCAAGCGGCTCGCGGACCTCGGCTTCGAGATCCTCGCGACGAGCGGCACCGCCGTCGTGCTCGCGCGCAACGGCGTGCAGGCCACGGTGATCCGCAAGCTGCACGAGACGCCGCTTCCCGGCCAGGAGCCGTCGACGATCGTCGACAAGATCCGCGAGCAGGACGTCGACCTCATCATCAACACGCCGCACGGCATCTCGGCCGGTACGAACGCCCGCATGGACGGGTACGAGATCCGCACGGCCGCGGTGGCCGAGGGCATCCCGTGCATCACGACGGTCCAGGGCCTGGCGGCCGCCGTGCAGGGCATCGAGGCCCTGCTGGAGCAGCGGGTCGGCGTCCGCTCGTTGCAGGACTGGGCGGCGCAGGTGACCGCGTCGTGAGCTTCGGCTCGCGGGCCCGTGCCGCGATGGACGCGTACGGCCCGGTCTGCGTCGGCATCGACCCGCACGCGTCGCTGCTGGAGGCGTGGGGCGTGGGCGACACGCTCGAGGGGCTCGACCGGTTCGCCGCCGCGTGCGTGGAGGCGTTCGCCGGCCAGGTCGCGTTCGTGAAGCCGCAGTCGGCCTTCTTCGAGCGCTTCGGGTCACGCGGCGTCGCGATCCTCGAGCGCACGCTGCAGGACCTGCGCCACACGGGCACGCTCACCGTGCTCGACGTCAAGCGCGGCGACATCGGCTCGACCGCGGCGGCCTACGCCGAGGCCTACCTCGACGAGGACAGCCCGATGGCGGCCGACGCGGTGACCGTCAGCCCGTTCCTCGGGTTCGGCTCGCTCGCGCCGTTCCTGGAGGAGGCCGAGAAGAACGACGCCGGGGTCTTCGTCCTCGCGCTCACCTCCAACCCGGAGGGGCCCGAGGTGCAGCACGCCCTCGTGCAGCACGGCCGCGCGGCGGGGGTGCCGGGCCGTGGGCGGCAGACTGGAACCGTCGCCGGTGACGTCCTCGCGGCGCTGCGCGAGGCGAACGCGGGCGCGACGCCGATGGGCTCCTACGGCGCCGTCGTGGGGGCGACCATCGGGTCCACCGACGAGGACCTCGACGTGAACGGGCCGCTGCTCGTGCCCGGGTTCGGCAGCCAGGGCGGGACCGTCGACGACCTGCGCCGCATCTTCGCCGGCGTCACCCGGCACGTGCTGCCGTCCACGTCGCGACAGGTGCTGCAGGCCGGACCCGACGTGGCCGCCCTGCGCGGCGCCGCCGTCGCCGTGAACGACTCCCTGCAGTTGTAGGCTCCCCTCGTGGCCGACGTCCGTCGGCCCTGGTCAGAGCATCCCGACCCCCTCGAGGAGACCCGCATGACGCGACCCCGTGCGAAGCACGTCGCCACGGCTGCCGCGGCCGCGCTGACGACCCTGCTGCTCACCGGGTGCAGCGGCCAGAGCCCGTACTGCTCGGCCATCGAGAAGAACGCGGACGCGCTCAACTCCTTCGGCAAGACCCGGACCGACGCCGGCTACACGTCCTACGCGAAGGCCTTCCGGACCGTCGCGAAGGAGGCGCCCGCGTCCGTCCGCAAGGACTGGGCCGCGCTGGCCGACGTCACCGACGGCGTGCTCGCGGCGCAGAAGAAGGTCGGCCTGCCGCTGGAGGACATGAAGGACAAGGCCGTCGTGGCCAAGCTGGACGAGACGCAGCTCAGCACCCTCAACGACGCCTACGAGAAGTTCAACGACACCTCGGCCCAGCGGACGGCCGTCGTGAAGAACGCGAAGACCGAGTGCGAGATCACCCTCAAGTGACCGCCCCGCATCCCGCCCACGCCGGCCCGACGACGCGCCCGGCACGAGAGAGGACGACATCGTGGCCCTCCCACAGCTGACCCCCGAGCAGCGGCAGGCCGCCCTCGCCAAGGCCGCGCAGGCCCGGCAGGTGCGTGCCGAGGTGAAGAACCGCCTCAAGCACTCCGGCGCCAGCCTGGCCGACGTGATCAACGAGGCGCGGGTGGACGACGTCATCGCCAAGCTCAAGGTGAGCGACCTGCTGCAGTCGATGCCGGGCGTGGGCAAGGTCCGCGCGAAGGAGATCATGGAGCGCATCGGCATCGCCGACAGCCGCCGGCTGCGCGGCCTGGGCGTCAACCAGGTGCAGGCGCTGCTGCGCGAGTTCGGCAGCCGTGAGCGCTGACCCGGCCACGTCCGAGTCAGCAGGCCGCTCCCGGCTCGTCGTCCTCGCCGGTCCGACCGCGGTCGGCAAGGGGACGGTCGCCGCGTGCGTGCGCCGGGAGCGACCGGACATCTGGATCTCGGTGTCCGCGACGACCCGCCCCCCGCGACCCGGCGAGCGGGAGGGCGTGCACTACCACTTCGTCAGCGAGACCGAGTTCGACCGGCTGGTCGAGACCGACGGGCTGCTCGAGTGGGCCGTCGTGCACGGGCGGCACCGCTACGGCACGCCGCGCGGCCCGGTCGAGGCGCGCCTGGACGCGGGGGAGCCCGCCCTCCTCGAGCTCGACCTGCAGGGTGCGCGGCAGGTGCGGCACGCCATGCCGGACGCCCTCATGTGCTTCCTCGCGCCGCCGTCGTTCGAGGAGCTCGAGCGACGGCTCGTCGGGCGTGGCACCGAGGGCCCCGAGGAGCGGGAGCGCCGACTGCGCACCGCCCGCGAGGAGCTCGCGGCCGAGGCTGAGTTCGATCTCACCATCGTCAACACCGACGTCCGGGCCGCGTGCCGGGAGTTGATAGACTTGTTCGACGGGCCCGCGCGGGCCTGACCCGAACTTTCCGCCATCCATTCTCTGCGAGGCACAGTGACCAGCACGCGTTCCGTGGCCGAGGGCATCACGAACCCGCCCATCGACGACCTGCTCGACAAGGCCGACTCCAAGTACAAGCTGGTGCTCTACAGCGCCAAGCGTGCGCGCCA
Source organism: Aeromicrobium sp. EU05-FHT14F07 (assembly GCF_058790455.1). Classification (NCBI taxonomy): domain Bacteria; kingdom Bacillati; phylum Actinomycetota; class Actinomycetes; order Propionibacteriales; family Nocardioidaceae; genus Aeromicrobium; species Aeromicrobium sp. EU05-FHT14F07. The sequence continues at coordinate 3,044 of NZ_JBYTCR010000002.1, read as the reverse complement.
GATCAACGCGTACTACTCCCAGCTCGGCGAGGGCCTGCTGGAGTACGTCGGACCGCTGCTCGAGACCGAGGTCCAGGAGAAGCCGCTCTCCATCGCCCTGCGCGAGATCAACGCGGACCTGCTGACGGTCGAGGAGACCGACGGCAGCGAGGGCTACCAAAGCAACGGGGCTGCCGCGTCGTCCCAGGTCTGACCTGCGCCGCATGAGCGATCCCGTGCAGGGTGACGTCCGACGTCCCCGTGTCGTGCTGGGCGTGGGCGGGGGCATCGCCGCCTACAAGGTGGCGTCCCTGCTGCGCCTGTTCACCGAGTCGGGGCACGACGTCCGCGTCGTGCCGACCCGGTCCGCGCTGCAGTTCGTGGGCGCGCCCACGTGGGAGGCGCTGAGCGGCCAGCCCGTCGCCACCGACGTGTGGTCCGACGTGCACGAGGTGCCCCACGTCCGGCTCGGTCAGGGGGCCGACCTCGTGGTCGTCGCACCGGCGACCGCCGACCTGCTCGCGAAGGCCGCGCACGGTCTCGCCGACGACCTGCTCACCAACACCCTGCTGACGGCGCGATGCCCGGTGGTGCTCGCTCCGGCCATGCACACCGAGATGTGGGAGCATGCGGCCACCCAGGCCAACGTGGAGACGCTGCGCTCGCGCGGCGTGCTCGTGGTCGAGCCCGCCGCCGGACGGCTCACGGGCACCGACACCGGCAAGGGTCGGCTCCCGGAGCCTGACCAGCTGTTCGCGGTCTGCCAGGACGTGCTCGACGCGCACGAGCCGGACCTCGTCGGGCAGCACGTCGTGGTCTCCGCCGGTGGCACCCGCGAGTTCCTCGACCCGGTGCGCTATCTCGGCAACCGGTCGTCCGGGCTGCAGGGCATCGCCATCGCCCAGGCCGCCGTCGCGCGCGGCGCGACGGTCACCCTGGTCGCCGCCAACGTCGGGCTGCCCGCGCCGGCCGGTGTCGACGTGGTCGAGGTCGTCACGACCGCCGAGCTGCACGCGGCCGTGGTCGAGGCCGCGGCCCGCGCCGACGTCGTCGTCATGGCGGCGGCCCCCGCCGACTTCCGGCCCGCGGACGTCTCCGGCAGCAAGATCAAGAAGCGCGACGACGGGCGCACCCCGGTCGTCGAGCTCGTCGAGAACGCCGACATCCTCGCCGGCCTCGTCCGCGACCGTGCCGAGTCCCGACGCCCGTTCATCGTCGGCTTCGCCGCCGAGACCGGCGACGAGAACGCCAGCGTCGCCGGGCACGGCCGCGCCAAGCTCGAGCGCAAGGGCTGCGAGCTGCTCGTCGTCAACGACGTCAGCGACGGCAAGGTCTTCGGACGCGAGGACACCGAGGCCGTCATCCTGGCCGCCGACGGCAGCGAGGTGCCCGTCCCGCCGGGCTCCAAGTCGAGGCTCGCCCACACCCTGTGGGACGAGATCGTCCGACGCTCGGGACGGCAGAACCCTTCGCGCTGAGCGTCGTTACACTCCGGGGAGCCACCCCGCACACCGTCCGACGCCGTCGGGCGCCAGCGCATCCAGTCAACAGGAGAGATCGAGTGAGCCGCTTCTTCACGTCCGAGTCGGTGACCGAGGGCCACCCCGACAAGATCGCCGACCAGATCAGTGACAGCGTGCTCGACGCGCTGCTCGCCGAGGACCCCAAGAGCCGTGTCGCGTGCGAGACGTACGTGACGACCGGTCTCGTCCTCGTGGGCGGCGAGGTCACCACCGAGGCCTACGCCGACATCGCCCGCATCGCCCGCGACCGGGTCCTCGAGATCGGCTACGACTCGTCCGTCAAGGGCTTCGACGGTGAGTCCTGCGCCGTGCAGATCACCCTCGACGCGCAGAGCCCCGACATCGCCCAGGGCGTCGACACCGCGTTCGAGAACCGCGCCGACGGCTCCGTCGACCCGCTCGACCTGCAGGGCGCCGGCGACCAGGGCCTCATGTTCGGCTTCGCGATCGACGAGACCCCCGAGCTGATGCCGCTCCCGATCACCATCGCCCACCGGCTCGCCGAGCGGCTCACCGAGGTGCGCAAGAACGGCACGCTGCCCTACCTGCGCGCCGACGGCAAGACCCAGGTGACCATCGAGTACGGCGACGACGACAAGCCGAAGCGTGTCGAGGCGATCGTCGTGTCGACGCAGCACGAGGAGGGCATCGACCTCGACGGCCAGCTGCGCGGCGACGTCAAGGAGCACGTCATCGACGTCGTCCTCGGCCAGTACGACATCGACTCCAGCGACTACAAGCTGCACGTCAACCCGACCGGCCGGTTCGTCATCGGCGGCCCCATGGGCGACGTCGGCCTCACCGGCCGCAAGATCATCGTCGACACCTACGGCGGCTACGCCCGCCACGGCGGTGGCGCGTTCTCCGGCAAGGACCCGAGCAAGGTCGACCGCTCCGCCGCGTACGCGATGCGCTGGGTGGCGAAGAACATCGTCGCCGCCGGCCTCGCCACCAAGGCCGAGGTGCAGGTCGCGTACGCGATCGGCGTCGCCAAGCCGGTCGGCTTCTACGTCGACACCTACGGCACCGAGACCGTCCCGGTCGACACCATCCGCGAGGCCGTCCTCGAGGTCTTCGACCTGCGTCCCGGCGCCATCGTCCGCGACCTCGACCTGCTCCGCCCCATCTACGCGCAGACCGCCGCCTACGGCCACTTCGGCCGCCCCGGCCTGCCGTGGGAGGACACCAGCCGCGCCGAGGCGCTCAAGGCCGCCGCGCACGCCTGACTCCGCACCTCACCACCGCCCGCCGCCCCTGAGGGGTGGCGGGCGGTGGTGCGTGGGGGTGATCGTCCTGCGGGTGGGGCTGCGCGGTTCGGCGTCGTCCTGCGGCTGCGTCGGCGCGGCTTGTCCTCGTCCTGCGCTCCGAAAGGGCCTCGACCGGGCGGTTGGGCGGGGGTCGGTTTCGGGTCTCGGGCTGTGGCTCGCGTGGGACGCAGGATTCTGCGTTCGTGCGTTGGGACTCGAAGGATGCTGCGTTTGCTACGGGATCCCGTCGTGAACGCAGAAGCGTTCGGTCTGGTTCGCGTGAATGCAGAATCTT